>SVNU01000105.1 GCA_015066715.1 Ruminococcus sp.
AGTGTATATAACATATAGGTCTGAGGAGCGGAAGTGTAATCTTTCTGAATACCTGTCCACTGCTCGCGCCATCAATATTCGCAGCTTCAAATAATGAAGGATTAAGTCCCATAATACCGGACATGAGCATAATCATTGTATTACCGAACCACATCCATGCCTGAATGAACATTATCATTCCTCGTGACTGCCATACGCCTGTGATAAACTTAATAGGTTCATCAATAAGACCCCAGCTTAAGAATAAGTTATTAACAACACCATATTTTGAGTCATCAAATAACTTGAGGAAGAGAGCAGCAACTGAAGCTGCTGTAATAATGTTAGGCATATACATTATTACTTTAAAAAATCCCTTGCCAGGAATTTTAAGCTTTGCATCCGTAAACCAAACAGCAAGTGCAAGGGAAATTGCTATCTGTGGGATAAAGTTACCAATCCAAACGATAAATGTGTTACCGAGTGTCTGGAAAAATGTTTCTTGAATAGCACTTGATGTACGGCCCATACCTGAACCAAACAGAAGTGCCTGGAAGTTACCAAGTCCGACAAATTCGTCGACAGCCTTACCGTTACCATAAACGGAAAGAATAAAAGTGTTAATTAAAGGCCAAAGCTGAAAAAAGCAATACACCAGAAAAAAAGGTAATATAAAGAAATAACCGTACTTTGCATATGATACAGAACGAATATTTCTTTGTGCAGCAGATGCCATATTGTACACCTCTCTCTAAAGAAATCAGATTAATAATGCATGTATACGGGATGGAATTAAACCATCCCGCAGCATGCTTTAAGTTAAAATAAAATTATTCAACAGTGATGTCTGTTACAGATTCTGCAACTCTGTTCTTGAAGTCATCAAGACAAGCAGCAGCATCAGCTGTCTCACCTGCACAGTAAGCATTTACTGAGTCAAGGAATGCCTGCTTGATTGTAGCATCATATGGAGTGATAAGACCATTGAGGTTGATGTTCTTAGCAGCTTCGTGGAGAACTGCGAACTGATCCTGACCACCGAGGAGTGGGTTGCTGTTTGAACCTTCGTCAACAATTGCCTGCATTGCATTCATGTTGTTAACGTAGTCAGGCTTAGCAAGAGCATATTCCTTCATTGTTGTTTCATTAACTGTGAAGTAGTTCATGAAGTTTGCAACCATGTCAGCGTTATCTGTCTTTGGTGATACGCATGCCCATGTACCGCCCCAGAAGTAAGGTGTAGGACCCTGGCAAACATTCCACTTACCGTATGTAGCGCCGCCTTCACCACCAGCAGCTGTTTCGAGGATTGATGCACCGAAGCCCCATGTTGATACAAAGTAACCCATTGTATCATCTGTCTGGCCTGCAGCGTACCATTCGTCTGTCCACTGGTTAGCTTCTGTTACATAACCGTTGTCTCTCATGTTCTTAGCGAGATCGATGAATGTGTTGCAGAAGTCGTCAACAACGAGCTTGTTGTCCTGTACCCATGGCACTGATCTGTTAGCAGCAAATGCCTGCCAGATACCACCGAGTGTAGTTGTAAGAGCTGTCTTGTTGCCTGAAGCTGTGTATACTTCAGCTGCTGTAGCCTGGAACTTATCCCAGTCAGCTACCTTAGCCTGCATGTCTTCTGGTGTCTTAACGCCGAGGTATGTATCAGCGAGGTCTGTTCTGTAGCACCAGCCACCAGGAGCTGCCTGCCATGAAGTACCCTTGATTACGCCGTTTGAATCCTTACCAACTTCCATTGTGTAAGCATACTGACCAGCGAAATCAGCGTCTGTGAAACCGAGGTCTGCGAGTGGAGCTGTAGCTGTATCATCATTGATGTACTTGAGAGCCCAGTCAGCTTCAACCATGAGCATGTCAACGTCTTCACCGCCGAGGAAGTACTGATCGTACTGAGCAGCAGCTTCACCACCGCCTACCTGGAAGTTCTTGAAGTTAACCTTAGCAGCGTCGATACCTTCAGCTGCTTCCCATGTTGAAAGCATAACGTCGAGGTCATCACCTGTCCAGCAGAGAACTGTCATAGCGTCGCCACCTGTTGGGAGTGTACCCTTGTAAGTGAATGCGCCTTCTTCAGCTGCTGCTTCTGTTTCGCCTTCAGCTGCAGCTGCTTCTGTTTCAGCTGCTGAAGATTCTGATGATGCAGTTGATGATGAGCTGTCTTCGCTATCACAACCTACGAATGCTGTTGCAGAGATTGCAAGAGTTGCAACCAGTGCTAATGTTCTTTTTAACTTGTTCATTGGATGTTTTCCTCCTTAATAATTGTATTATATTTTAGTACTAAAATATAATAAGCGTTAAAATTATTATATGAAAAACTGTTAAATGTTCTTAACAGTATTTCCCTTAATTAAATGACCTGAGACAACCGTGTCAAGCTCATCGACATTTTCTTTTCTGATAAGTTTAACAAGCTTTTCAGCTGCCGCACGTCCGATTTCATGAGCATTCTGACAGTATGTTGTAAGGCACGGCTTTATAAGCTGAACCATTTCTATCCCGTCATATCCCACAACCGAAACATCATCCGGTATCTTTTTACCCATTTTCTTCACTGCGTTAAATGCACCGATAGCCGCAATATCATCCGGCAAAATAACACATGTCGGCGGATCCGGAAGATTAAGCATGTCTTCCATAAGCTTTTCAATAAGCTCTGTATCAACATACCTTGCCTGCCGCAGATAATCAGGATGTACCTGCAGACCAAGGTTCTTCATAGTTTCCAAATATGCATTAAGACGCATTGTAGTAACCTGTGAACTGTCACCATATATGTATGCAATCTTTTCATGACCGCAGTTATAAACATACTCGACTATTTTTCTTAATCCAACAGAATTGTCAGATGAAACAGAATAGCATCCTTCTCTGTGGAAATCGATTGAAATAATCGGAATTTCACTGTCAAGCAGTTCTCTTATTTCAGAACTATAGAAGTCAACGCATGTTGCCAGAACACCATCAAAATTTCTGTATTTGCAATGCTCATAGCAGTTAAGCTTTGTTGTTCCAATCTGACTGCTTATAATATTTACAAGTGTAATATCATAGCCGTAATTGGTAGCCTCAACTCTGAAATCGTCAATCACTGACGAAAAAAATGCATGCGTAAGACCGCTCTTTGCTTTATCATCAAGCAGAACGCCTATATTATATGTTCTGTTTGTCTTAAGAGCTCTCGCCTGCGCATTCGGAAGATAGCCAAGCTTTTTGGCAGTCTTCAGAACCAATTCCTTTGTTTCTGAACTTACATCGGTATGATTATTGAGTGCCTTGCTTACAGTTGCAATTGACATACCGCATTGTTCCGCAATAGTTTTTATAGAAACCATCTTTAAAAACGTCCCTCTCCGTTCATCATATTTATTTACATTCATTTATATTTTATATTTTTTAAATTATATCTTCGAAATAAACAAAATATGCTGAATCGAAAAATATTCAAACGCTTTCGTATCAATAATATACAATACTCACAAGAAAAAGTCAATGGCAAATGGCAAACATTAATATTTTTTTAGCGTTATAAACATTTCAAGTGTTCTTATTTTGTTAAATTTGACGAATTTTTCCCATATAATTTACATTCGTTACAAAAAGATTAAAAAAATGAAATATGTAACAAACCATAATTATAAAAAACATCCTGTCAGATTTATGCATCCGTCCCGAATTATAAAATATGCCCGTTGGCAATCTTAACTATGCAGTTTAGGATGCAGTAAATCCGAATCAACGCATTCCGATTATACATTAAAAATATATAAATATGATTTATTTATATATTAACACAATAAATGAATATTGTCAACCTGTACTGACAAATTTCGATTGACATTTTACCAATTTCTATTTATAATATAAACATAGTAAAATTTCAATCGGTCCAGACGAGGTTAAATATGACAAATACAGAAACCGTTAAAGAGGTTGCCGAAACAACCGCAACCGAGTCACTTGATGCGATTATTTCAAGTGCCATAAATAGTCCCGAAGAAGCCACGGACAAGCTGGGGATAATTATTTCGGCTATAACTGACAAGCTTATCGATATGCTTCCTTCTTTCGGTCTTGCAGCTTTCGTTTTATTTCTTGGGATACTCTTTTCAAAACTTATTCTGCATATATTCAAAAAATGTATGCGCAGAGCAAATGTTGACAGTGCAGCAGAAGGCTTTCTTTCATCAATTATAAAAATTCTACTTTATATTCTGACAATTATAATTACACTGTCAATTCTGAACATCCCTATGACATCAATCATAGCAATGCTCAGTGCCGCCGGACTTGCCATAGGACTTGCCCTGCAGAACAGCCTTTCAAATCTTGCCGGTGGATTTATCATCCTTTTCTCAAAGCCGTTCAAATCAGGAGATATGATCGATACAGGTTCTGCAACAGGTACAGTTGAGCGTATCAATATACTATATACCAAAATTCTGACAGCTGACAATAAATCCGTATACATTCCAAACGGAACTGTTGCCAACTCCCAGATAATAAATTACAGTGAACAGGATAAACGCCGTGTTGATTTTGAATTCGGAATAAGTTATAACGATGACGTTGAAACTGCAAAATCCATCATTCTTGAAATTGCCAACAGGCATGAGCTTGTACTAAATGACCCCGAGCCGCCCTTTGCACGCCTTGGAGTTCAGGCAGAGGACAGCCTGCAGATAACAGTAAGGGTATGGACTCTCAACGAAAACTACTGGCAGGTAAAATACGACATCACAGAGCTTGTGAATGATGCTTTTGCAGAAAACGGCATTACTGTACCATTCAGACAGCTTGATGTTCACATACAGAAAGATTAAGGACTTACAAAATGAATGAAATGAGCACAAACGCACCTCAGCCTACAGCTGAAAAAAAGCCTGCAAAGAAAAAGAAAAAACGTGCAGGTAAAATTCTTATTTATGCAGCACTGATTTTCATAATCTGGTGGGCAAACAATTATCTGCTTTTTATAACAAGCGAGCAGATTTCTTCATCAAAGATAAATAATGAAATAAAGCTTGCTGTTATAAGTGACCAACACGCTTCAACAGGATTTTTCGCAATCTCCAACGAAGCAATAATAAAAAAGATAAATAAAATTGAGCCTGATGTTGTATGCGTTCTCGGGGACATGCATTCAAACGATGCAACCCCTGAAGAAAAAGACATTTCCTTAAATTTAATGACTGATATTATTGCGGAAGGGTACAAAATGTATTTTGTTCTTGGTGAGCATGACGATCGTACAAACGAATATGTTTCCAGAATGGAAGAAAAAGGTGTAAATGTTCTCGACCAACGGAGTGAAACAATTAAAATCAAGGATACACAGGTTACATTTTACGGCATAAGTAACGCTTATTTTTCAGAATATTTTGATTTGCGAAATGAATTCACTTTGAATCCAAATACATATAATATTCTTCTTGCACATATTCCGATGTATGATGAATACGAACTGTTCGGTGCCGACCTTACATTGTGTGCCGATACTCACGGCGGCATTATACAGGTTCCGTTTCTCGGCCCTGCATACTACAACGGCGAAATTCTTCCCGAGGTTTTCGGCGACGAAGAAGTATACGATAAGGGGCTTTTTGAAAATAACAGCGGATATATGTTTATAACCTCAGGCATTGGCAATTCTCCTGTTGCCGCACGCTTTAACAATTTTCCGGAGGTAGCCGAAATAACAATAACTCCCGATAAATAGAAGTTTATACGTATACTATTATATTATATTTAAAAAAGCATTGCCCAAAGCAATGCTTTCAGCCTGTAGAAAAACCTTAATATTGATTTTCGTGCCGATTAAATCGGCAGATTTAAATAACGAGGAAAGATAGTAAGGGGACGCTTTTTCTTGCCAAGCGTCCCCTCTTAAAAAACAGCCCACTGGGCTGTTTTTTAATTCACCCCTCGTAAATGCGCCGCTGAGGCAAGGTATTTCGCCATCTGCGGATGGCGACGAGTGGCGCTGCCCCTCGACCCCGCAAGCCTTTTCCCTAAGGGATGCAGAGCAGAAAAGGCTTGACCGAAACTTTCAAATTTGAAAAATTCTTTTTCTAAAGACTTTTTCGACAAACTGAAAGCATTGCCCAAAGCAATGCTTTTTTCTTTTATAATTTCCAAATTCATAAAAATGAAACTTTTTATTTTTCAAGAAAAAAATTTCATTTTTTATATTGCAAAATACGGAAAAGTAGTGTATAATAATATTTGTATGTTACCGCTTTGGTTTTACACTCCGAATTAAGAGTGTTTATACTTTCGGAACAGTAAATCACGGTAAAAATTTTATTTTAAGGAGAGTGTGACGCATGGGAGTTTCCAATTTATTGGCTATGGTTGAAAGTGTTGTAAGTGCAGAAGGCTATAACTATGTATGGGCAGTTGTAATCACCGGTCTTGCAGTTGTATTCTTATCACTTGTTATTCTTATCGCTTTTGTATGGCTTATGGGTAAAATCTTCTCAATAGGAAGCGGCAAAAAAAAAATCACAGCAGAACCAGCAAAACCGATAGCTCCTGTTAAAACAACAGCACCTGTCAGTCAGGCTGTTGCAAACACAGCTGATAATGACGAGGTTATAGCTGTTATTGCCGCTGCTGTTGCCGCTATGGGACAGGCAGAGGGCAAAGTTTACAAGATTAAGTCAGTCAAAGCAGTTAATAAAAATAACCGTGCTGCAAGGTCTGCATGGTCTATGGCAGGTCTCCAGCATAATACTGCACCATTCTGACAAAAATTTCAGAAAGGATAAATTTAAATGGGCGAAATTTTAAATATTTTCGTTGATACATTGAAAGACCTTGTATCTACAAGCGGTATTGCCAACATGGATTGGAAAGCCGGCGTTATGATACTTATTTCCTTTGTCTTTATGTATCTTGCAATTGTAAAGGAATTTGAGCCATTGCTCCTTCTTCCTATTTCATTCGGTATGTTTTTAACCAATCTTCCCCTTGCGGAAATGTATCACCCTGAACTTTGGGCAGGTGAACTGAATTTTGGTGAAATTTTGCATGACGGCGGTCTGCTGGATATTTTGTATCTCGGCGTTAAGTTGCAGATTTATCCACCGATTATCTTCCTTGGCATTGGTACAATGACTGACTTCGGTCCGCTGATTGCCAACCCTAAGAGCTTTCTTTTAGGAGCCGCTGCACAGGCAGGTATCTTTATCACCTTTATCGGTGCGGCTGTTCTGGGCTTCTCAGCAGCAGAATGTGCTTCAATCGCTATTATAGGCGGCGCTGATGGTCCTACTGCTATTTACGTTTCAAGTAAGCTGTTAAACGGTGACGGCTTCAGTATCAGTACCGGTACCATTGCTCTTGCAGCATATACATATATGGCGCTTGTTCCTGTTATTCAGCCGCCTCTTATGAAACTTCTGACAACAAAGAAGGAAAGAGCTATCAAGATGCCTCAGCTTCGTCAGGTTTCAAAGACAGAAAAAATAATCTTCCCTATCGCTGTTACATTAATCGTCGCTCTCCTCGTTCCATCAGCAGCACCACTTGTTGGTATGCTTATGCTTGGTAACCTCTTTAAGGAAAGTGGCGTATGTTCAAGACTTGTTGACACAGCACAGAATGCTCTCATGAACATTATTACAATCTTCCTCGGCGTTTCAGTTGGTGCTACAACTCAGGCAGACAAGATTATCAACCTTGAATTCCTGAAGGTTATCTTACTCGGTGTTGCTGCATTCGCTATCGGTACAATGGCAGGTATCCTCTTTGGTAAGGTTATGTGCCTTGTTACTAAAGGAAAGGTTAATCCGCTTATCGGTTCAGCAGGTGTTTCTGCCGTTCCTATGGCTGCCAGAGTTTCGCAGAAGGTTGGTGCAGAAACTGACCCTACAAACTTCCTGCTTATGAACGCTATGGGTCCGAACGTTGCCGGCGTTATCGGTTCTGCCGTTGCCGCAGGTGTACTCCTTAGCGTAGTAGGTTAATGAAAAAACTTCTGTAGCTGCAGAATTAATATTTAAAAATTTCTCCTCTGATTCAATTGATTCAGAGGAGATTTTTTATATGATGCATGTTGCTGTGCATTTTGTTCAGATATTAGAATAGGAATATAAATTTATATTTTTCTTTCTGTTTATATTCTTTACTTTTCTTGCTTGCACAAGAAAAGTAACAAAAGAATGCACAAACTTTCTTATAAAAAGAAAGTTTGAACAAAGAAAATAAAAACTTATAAT
>SVNU01000106.1 GCA_015066715.1 Ruminococcus sp.
ATATTCCCGAAAGGTTTTGCCGGAACCGTACTCAAGATAGTTTTCAAGAACAGTCTTTTCAGTTTCCGTTACAACACCGTCAAAGTCAAAATCCGCACGAAGCGCACCATCCGATTCAAAGGATTTTTTCCCGATAAGGCGGCTGACTGCCGTTACATCATCGGCAGTTACTTCGCCGTCACCGTCAACATCACCATAAAGCCAGCTGTCAGGAAACTCAATCCCCTCCACCGTTATTGTAACGCTGTTTGAACTGTTGCTGTACTTGTATGGCTGACAGTCGCACACAACCGAAACAGTTGAAACCGCACCTTTTTTCAGCTCCCCTACCGACACTCTGCCGATATAGTGAAAATCGGGGTCATCGTCCAGAATGATTGAAAACTCCCTGCCGTGCAGAGCATTGAGAAAATCCGAATACGCCGAAAGTAAAGCGGAATTTCTCTGCACAAAGGTAAACTCAAATAGGAGACTGCGGTTTTCGTAAGCCACCACACCGAAAAAGTCGGTCAGGTCAAGAGAACCGCTGGCTCCCGGAATGTCAAGGCAGCAGGACTTTACAGCCGCCTCCCCTATTGCAACCGATGAAAGATATACTCCGAAGTCTGATGTGTGAATATCGCCGAATGTTACGCCTTTCATTTAACCCCTCCCTTTCAAGCGAGCCATAGAGCCAAGCTTTCTGTCCATTTCGTTTGCAATACCGCCGACAAGCGTTCTGCCGTCAAGATAGATTTTCTGATTTTTAAGAAGCGAAATCATTTCCTTCAGAAGTCCGGCAATCTCATTGTTGCCCACACTTCCGCTCATCCTCGCCGCAACCTTGTCTATCCATTCGGTATTTTTCTCAAGAGGAATAATCGCCTCCGCACCGTCCTCACCTACCCTTGCTATGTGCTCTCGGGTTACGATGCCGCCGGTGGCGTAGTGAGGGAGAGATGTACTCTCAACCGCTGAATCAACTGATACTCCTGAAAATGTCACTCCCGACATAACAGAAGAAATATTCTGTGCAATGCCGGAAATTGTATTGTAAATTTCCCATGCCTTCTGAGATAATCCATTTTTGAAAGTGTCCATGACATACATTCCCGAATCAGTTGCGTCCAGTTCAAGACATGCCGAAACCGAATCAGCAACCGCCGAACATACCGACATCACCGCTGGTGAAGCATTTTTTATTCCGTCAGCCATTTTTGAAGTTCCTTTGTAAGCTGCGTCAGCCATTTTATTCCACTTATTACCGGTGTCCCTGCAAAGCCTATCAAGCTCCGAAATCTGTAGCTGTGCTATCTGCGGTATTTTTCTTCTAACAGTTTTTTCCATAGCGTCCAGACCTTCCGAAAGCCCTGATATGCTTCGTTTCACCGCAGAATCGGGAATATCCCCGACACTGTCAATATCACTGATTATCTTGCCCAGAGCTTTATTTATCCTGCCGGCATTTTCTTCAATCCCCGAATAATTAAAGTCCTTTCTGCCATAATCGGAAGCAATTTCAGAAGAAGCTGATTTTGCTGACACTTTGTCCATAATCTGCGAAATAAAAGAAGCCATGGAATTTACGGCGGACTCGGTATTATACCTGAACCCAGACGGAACAGAATCCCTGATTATTTTCGGCTCAGCCACCTTCTTAAATAAGAAATCCTCCGAATGTGATTTACGACTGCTATCAGACAACAGGTCAGAATACCGACTTTCAGCAAAGCTGTCCGAAATCCTTGTAATCGTATCAAACAGCCTGTCTGAAATCAAATCCGTATTTTCAGAAGAAAGCTTTATTGATTTCATATCTGAAGCCGCACCGTCTGAAACAAAGGCAGCTTCACTGTTACTCCGATTTTTCAGATTACCGGCATCTGAATAGCGTATTTCTGTTCCATGCTTCAAAGCAGTACTGCCGATTTTTTCAAATGCACTGCATATACGCTGTGCATTTTTTTCTGCATTGTCAGCAACACTGTCAATATTTCTGTTGGCTTCATCAGTACCGGAAATAACAATTTTTCCAAACAATTCAAATAAGTCCACTGTCTATAACTCCTTTCATAAATGACTGTTCAATATCAGCAGCAGCGTTTTCAAGCTTTTGACAATCAGTCTCCTGCGGAATTACCGACAGCTTAAAATCGCCCCATGATTTACCTGTTTCCTTATTCAGCCAGAACTCCCAAACCTGCGATTCATTGCAAGTACAAAAAACTCATCAATGAATTCGCAAAGTTTTCCTCTGCCGATAAAGTTATCAAGCAGCAAAAACGGCTGGGAATAACGTGAAAAAAGCAGATCTGAAAATCTTACAAGCCCGAAAGAAAAAATCCTGACACAACCGAAAAAAAATCCCTCAGTTCCTTTTTTTGAATAATCTCCTTTATAAGCTCTGCAAAATCCATAAGCTCAAGGGAATATATTTCAGCTTCTGAAATACCTGTAAGGTCTGCAAGAAAGGAACAGATTTCTTTTTTGCAAAACAGAATATTTCTGCATATAATTCCTGTAATTTCAAACGTAACAGCCATACCTGTGCTACGTGGATTATCTTCAGCCGCAATATTTGCAAAGCAACTTTTAAACTCGGAAACACCGCATTTTCCAATAATATCACATATCGAAAAAATATCCTCTGCACAAAGCCTGCGTATTTTATAGCTTTCTTTTTTCATAAAACCACCCTTTCATAAAAATGCTGACAGCAATTTAAAGCTGTCAGCAAGTTTCAGAACAAATTCTTAATTGTTACTTTCGCTCAAAACCACAATTGGAAGCGTATCTGTATTAATATCGGAAAGCTCCGCAAATGCCTCAAATACATACTTGTTACCAGAAACATTCTTGTTTTTCATATCAATTTCCAAGCCACTTGTACAAAGGGCTTTTTTAAAAACAACAACAGTCAGCTTCTGATTATCAAGCCGTCTTGCTGCAAGCGCAAGATTTGTAATGTAATCACCCTCCGAAATATCAGATTTAGTTGACACATAAGGAACTCCTGACGAACCGCTGATTTTTTCTTCGCCGGAATATACAACCTCACCATTCAAAGCAGATGAAATATTCTGAATATTCATATCAACAACCACAGCCTCAATGGTAGCTTTTTCGCCTGTTTTGCGTGTAAGTCCCTGCATTTTCACCAGAACACCGTCAACTTCAATATCGGTATACTCAGGTGTTATTGAAACTTTTGTACCTTCCTTTGTAACACCTATTTTCTCACCACCGTAGCCCTCATACTTTTCATAATAAGTAGCGGTTGTCAGGAATTCATCTCCGTCAAACGGCGTATAGGAAATATCACCTGACGGGCCGCCTGATATGCAGTAATACTCCTTGCCACTCTGCGGAGTCTTGTCAAAAGTCTGGATATAATGAGTACCATAATAAAAATCTTTGTAAAGCACTCCTGCACCAAATACCATATTTTTAATAGCGTCATTCTTAAATCCATTTTTAATTGTGCTAACTTTAGCCATAATCAATCACCTTTCCATTCCTTTACATTAAAATTAATCTGAATACGTTTAAACTTCCCTGTACCTGTAGGTATGCAAAACGAGTCTGAATACATAACAGCAATAGCATTTCCGCTGTCAAAAATTTGTGTTTTTCCGGTTTCGGGAAATAAATTACGAAGTTCTGCCTTTGCATGCTCAAGAGAAATCCAACTGTCATTTGTTGTTCCCGTAAGAATAAAAACCGATTCAGTTTCTCCGTTTTCATGTAAAGGAGTACATTCCATATACTCCCCTACAAAATACGGATACTTTGGATTTCCCGACCATTCCTGAAAAGAATAGTTTATTCCCGCCTCTGAAAGACACTTTGCAATAAATGTAAGTCCCTCTGTTGTCATTTCAATTCCTCCCTTATAATTTTTTCTGCAAGTAAAGCGGCTTCGTTCTCGCATTGCAAATACGCTTTGTGAAAAGCTCTTTTCGGAGGCTTGCCCCGTGTAAAATGGAAACCTCCTTTCTCATCAGCATAAACCCAGCCTCCTTTTCTGCCATCACCCGAAAGAGCATACTCACCTGTTCCGAACTCCTCCCATACAGCATTTTCAAGTGTATTTCCTACAATTGCAACTCCGGCATCTTTATTTACAATTTTTTCCCAGCCGTCTCTTGTCTCTCCGGTATCAACAGAGGTATTCTGCCGTACCTTTTGCGTAATTGCTTCTGCTGTCTTTTCAAGCCATTTTTCACACCCCCTTTCAAGAATTTCCTTAACTGCCACAGAGTTGTTCTCAAGCCTGATGTTCATTACACCCTCCGATAAATTTAAGAAATATTTCATAATGATCATTTAGCTCCATAGGATTGTCAATAAGCATAATATCATAGATTTTTTCCTTGATAAGCATACGGCTGTTTTCACATGTCACCTCCTTTTCAAGCGGCGTATAATCGCAAAGGAAAATATGAGTACTGTCTTCAAATTTAGCGTCAAAGCTTTTGTAATCACTGTCGCCGCTTTTAAGGTCAAGAAATCCCTTGAGTGTCTGAACCGTTTGCCATGATTTTACAAGCTCACCGATTTCATTTTTTTCAGATTTGTACATCTGAATTTCGGCATTAATATTTCCGATTATCATAGATTTTTCCTTTCCGCCGGGTAATCCGGCTCAAAATCGCGCTTTCATGTATGGTTTCAGAAATCCCAGTAACGACTTGGGATACCCCATCACAGCATTTTCACCGTCCATATTGAAGTATGTAACAGAGTGCCTTGAAATCGTTTCCGACTGAATTCCCACCTTTGCCCTGTTATCCAGTTCCCACTTGCAGAGATTTACAACCCCCATTACAACATCATCAGGATAAAAAACCTTCGTCACAAGATTATTTTTGCAGTCAAGAAGATTTCCCGAAAGAGTCATCCCCTCGTCAGTAATTTCCGTCACCGTATAAACGCCATTGTTCAGCAGACTTTGGGAAATCTGTATTGTATCACCCACCGTTAAATAAGACGGCGGGTTTACAATTTTATTATCAATAATTTCCGACTGTGAACGTATATCACGCACCTGAAAATCATTGTGGGTATAGCTTCTGACGAGATTTTCAAGTCCTGTCAGCTTCATTTCAAGCATTTCATCACTAAGAGCTGCATCTATAAATTGTCTTATATCAGTTACCGAAATAATCATACTATCGCCTCCTCACCTTCCTGTGACTGTGAAGCATTTAAAAGTCTGCCTGCTCGTTCCTCACTGATACCGAATGAAACAGAAATTATGGAAGCTGCCGCATCTTCAGAAAGACTCCCGCTTTTATACTGTGAAAGAATTGATAAAAGCGACGACATCTGTGCCCCATTGAGAGCAGGAGCTTTTTCACCTGATTTCACAGATTCAACAGCCTTTGAAATCTCAAGCTTCTGCTCATTCTTTTTATTTACACGTCCTATAATTTCATCATAATTCACATTAAGACATCCGCATATACTGCGAAGAAGAGTTTCATCATCAAGCAATTCAGAAACCTCCAGAATAGTCTGAATTTTAATTTGATTTTCTTCAGCATAAAGCTTTTCAATCTGTGCATTTTCATAAGCATTCGACATAACCTCATGACGAAATTCAAACCATAAATCAGCCTCACAAAAATTAATATTTGTTTTATCACATATGTCCTTGATTACTGGCTTTACGAGCCTGCGAAGAAAGCTTTTAAGACGTATTTCAAGCTTTGCACATTTAAGTTCAAGAAGCGAGTACGCTGCTTTTATAGCAATATTTGTTGTTGCCGAGGTATCACGCAAACCATTTATGTTAAGCCCCATTCCGAAACGGTATATGTTTTTTTCATCAAGCTCAAGCTTTGCCTGCCTTGCCTGATACGGAACATCAACCGTTTTAATCTCAACATCTCCCCCTTCCTCAAGACCGATAATTTTCTTTGTCTTAAGATTTTGCTGCAGCTCATCAAGGTTGTCACCTTCAAAGCCGGTCACTGCATAAAGGGGCATATCAAAGTCAATGAGATTGTTTGAAAGAGAGCTTGCCATAAGGTCATAGTCATCAATCAGTTCCTTAATAACCCATAAATCAGAAGTTCTTCCGGAATTATTATCAAGCCTGAAAAAAGGAATAAATCCAAAGCTTTCGGAATATTCCTCTCCATTTTCATCGGTATAAACCGTGTGAGGTGCAGGATTAAGAGCTTCCATATCATCGCTTACAACCGTTCCGCCCTCATACTGCTTATAAAAATGAACGCAATTTTCATCCCATACCTGAATACGCTTAATTTTTTTCTTTTCCTTCAAAGCAGTATCCTCATAACAATAAATTAGATAATCAATGTTATCATCATTGTCCTTTGCCGGCACTTCTGTAATACAAAGTGAATCAGCACACTCAAAGGAAATTTTTCCGTCAGCATTTCTGTATATATAAATAAATTCAGAACCTTTAGCCATACAGCCTGCCATGAGCTCCGAAAGTGAACCGGTAAATTCCTCATTAAAGTTAAAATATTCATCAAGAATTTTTTGAAGCTTTGGATTTTCAGATCTTACAAGCCTGTCCCCCGAAAAGATATACTGCACTGCCTGATTCACAATTTCTGTAAAAAACGGATGTGGAATTTTAACATTTGAACGATATCGGTCCTCTCTTAAAATCCCGTCACCGTCAAAATAAAAAAGCCGATAATTTTGAATATCGTGCTTTCCCTCGAAATATTTCTGCCCTTTTCTGGCATTTTGTTTTTGTTTTGAATAATAATCCTCCGAAATAAAACGCGCAATTTCCTGATTACTTAACATATTAACCTCCCAAAATTTCTATAAAACACTTTATATCAGCCACTTTTTCTTTTTTCTCCAGCGCTCAACGCCATACCTCATTGCAGCCATAGCGTCATCACCAACAGCAATAGGCTCATCAAGATATTCACCTGTCTGCTCATCCTTTTTCCATTTCCACTGCGAAAGCTCAGAAAGGGTATTAACACAGGAGGGAGCTACATAAATCCTCCTCTGCTTGAACCAGTCAATCTGTGCAGCCTGATATTTTTCACCGGATGACTTTTCCTTTACAACGGGTTTTGCACGAAAGCCTGCATTTTTCCACATTTTTATACGATCTGGCTCTGCACTGTCGCACCACATTTCAATATTTTTTGGCAGAAGCTTTTTTTGCGCAATATCAATAAGCTCTGCTGTATCCTTCTGAAATTCATATATTTCAGACAAAATATAAATATCATTATCCTTGATTCCCAGAAGAAGAATTGCATTTGCATGATTAAACCCAAAATCCTGACCGAGAGCAATATCATCATAATCATGAAGATTTTGCGAAACCTCTCTCACCTCCCAGTTATGCAGAATAAGACCGCCTGTTTCACCCCATTCACCAAGCCCGTAAATTTTATATCCTTCAGGGTCAAGAAGCCTTCTGCGCTCCATTCTTTCCCTGTAAGCCTCATCAATAAAACGGTTTGTAAGATAAGTGCTGTGATGAGTCAGAACATTTTTATCACATGTATCAAAAAAGACCTTTTTAATCCAATGACTGCTGCTCACCGGATTAAAGGTCATTCTTATCTGATAAAACTGCCCCGGAGGCAATTCACCTCTTAAACGGTCATCAATAATTTCAAGATCAGCCTGAGTAAATTCAGTTGCCTCCTCAAGCCATACATCGGTAAGCTTTCCCTGCGAAAAAGTAATTGACTTGAGCTTTTCACGCTGCTTCTCATCATTCATTCCACGAAAAATAATCTGATTACCATTTATTTTACATGTAATTTTAAGCGGCGAATAATTAATCTGCCAGTATCTGTCAGCCCCTGCACCGAACATGCGGAAAATTGCTCCTGTCAACTCTGCAAACGTGCTGTCGTGATTTGTAATATCAGACTTTCTCATTGCGACAAGATTTCTCCCTTTATCAGACATAAGCCTTATAATGTAATTTTGCGCAGTGTCAACCGACTTGCCCGAGCCTGCCGAACCCTTCATAACAATGTAACGTCTACGGCTTTTGTTCACATCTGAAAAAATCGGATTAGCCTCACAGTCAATTACCATCGGAACCACCATAATTCACATTAATTGTAATCTTTTTGTCCTCACTTTCATCATCATTTAACCCGACAAGCATGCCGACCGCCTTGATTTTCTCTGAAGCACTGCTGTCACAGTCAAC
>SVNU01000107.1 GCA_015066715.1 Ruminococcus sp.
TTAAAACTGTGGATGAATTCAGACTGTTTCCCCGTAAAAGGCAGTGTCTGACTGATAATAAGCATACTCATAATTAAAAGTCAACTTCAGACATATTCCACCCATGTTTTTAATGCTTTTATTTTAAGAAAGCCTTGAAATTATGAACCTGCAAATTATTTTTTTATTGCAATCATCTATAAATGGACTTTTAATTTTGTAATTATGAAGTTGCCAAGTACAAGGAAACATTATTATTTAAGCGACAAATTCATGTAAGAAACTTTTTCTTTTTTGATTAAACTTTTTTCTGTTTCGAAGAAAAGAAAAAAGTTTATGTGCTTTCTTTGTAACTTTCTTTGCACAGGCAAAGAAAGTTAAGAACAATAACAGAAAGATAAATATAAATTTTCTTCTTAAACATTTTAAGGCAATACCGCAAATTCATATGCAGTATTGCCTTGTTTTTAATTTAGCTTCTCAGTCTGTCAGCAGAACTTCTTATGTCCTCGGCTGTTTCCTTGATTACATTACCTGAAGCCAGTGTGTTATCAATGTTGTTGTTAACCTGTGAAATAGCGCTGCTGAGATTGCTTGCGACTTTTTCGATTTCCTTTGCAATTTCAAGCACCTTTGCAGTTTCAACATTAACAAGCTTTTCGCTTTCATCTATTGTTCCGGTTGCGTTTCGTGTATTTGAAGCAAGCGTACGTATTTCCTGTGCAACAATGGAGAATGACTTTCCGGCTTCTCCTGCACGTGCAGCCTCAACAGATGCATTCATTGACAGTATGTGGGTCTGGTCGGTTATTCCCTTGATTGATTCGGAAATTTCCTTGTATTGCTTGTTTACGTCTATAATTCCGTTTACCGCAGAATGAATTTCCTCGCACTTTTCATTTAAAATGCCGATGATTTCGTTTATGTTGTTCATTTCGCTGCTGTTATTGATACAAAGCTCGTTGATACCGTTTGAGTCAGTGCAGATTTTTTCAATGTCATCGGTAATTTCATTTATAGCGCTTATGATATGTTCATTTTGTGACTGAATAAGCAGATTAGCTTCATTTGCATGCTGTTGCTCAAGTTCGATTTTCTTAACGGAGAATTGGTGGCAGCTTTCAGGGAAATTGATTCCCTTGGCAATAGCGCTTGCCATTTCTTCGCAGGTTTTATAACCGCACGCACCACAATCGAAATGCTTTTCTGTGTGGGTCTTTTTCATGAGTGCAGCATATGCTTCATTGATAGCATGATCGCTTGCAGGATGATTGTTTGTGTTCTTCGGAGTATACTGTCTGATAAAGTCATCAAGCTTCAGGTGCTTTTCAAACCACTTGAATTGTTTGTCAGTGTTAAAAGCTTTCTGACGGCGGCGTTCATGGAATGAACTTGCTTCGAGAGATTCGGCTTTTTTCATGTATGAGAAAAGACGGCTTTCATCAAAGTTTGTTCCCGGACCTGAAATACAGCCGTGAGAGCAGCTTAATATATCGTAAACATCAGGTCTGTCATTTTTGTCGGCTGCCGCATAGTAATCAAGCTCTCCGTAAACATGTGAAACGCCCTCGCTGTTTCTTACATCAAGATTTGGCATTACATTCAGCAGACAATCCTTGAGTCCACCGGGCTTCGGATAAATTTTTCCGCAGTATGCAGGAACATTGTCGAATCTGAATTTCTGGGACTTATCATAAGTGAAATTCTTTTTCATGTACTCAGCAAATTTTCTGAATGTTACATTATATTGTATAAGACCTGTTTCCTCAAATTCAAATTTTTTAGCAATGCATGGTGAAAGACATGCTATATCGCCGCTTACATTTGCGTATTTTCTCAGATATACGGCTGTACATGAAATAGGAGAATGCACAGGAGACAGCATGGAAATCATGTTGTGTCTGTGCTTTAGAATATATTCAACCAGAGCAGCGCAAGGCTGCGACATAACCTTTGATACCTTCTTTTCTTTTATTGCCTTTATATGCATATATGTACAGATGTCAGCACCGAATGAGACATCATATATAAGATTTACTCCAAGCTGCCTCAGATGTGCCAGCATAGCATCACTGTCAGGTTCAGTCAGTCTGAATGCAGGTGCAACTACCACCGTGACCTTTTTACCGCTTCTGACAGCGCCGAAAAATCTTTCGGTGTCATCTTCAAATGCTCTTGCGCCGTGCTCGCAGTGCTTTACACATTCGCCGCATGAAATACACATATCTTTATTTATTGATATAATTGAGTGATTGTTTTCCTTGTTGATAACAGCTCTGTTCGCCTCGTGTACAGGGCATACTCTTATACAGGCATTACAGCCGATGCATTTGTCTTCGTTAATAGTTACATACATTATATATCCCACCTTACTAATTGATACTAATTGCTGATTTATTTGTGTTAATTATACAACAAACATTATTCAATGTCAATATAAAAGGTGGAAATTTCATAAAAATTAGCGCTTTTCAACAAGTTGCAAGGTGATTTGTTATGCAAATAACAAACTTGATGTTAAAACATTTGCGAAGATGTGGCAATAATTGGTTATAATAGCTTTATGACAGCAAGAAAAATCAAAAACAATCCTGAAAGCCATGACAAATCCGTTTGTATAATGTTAGCCTTTCCTAACTTTTTTCCGACAGCGACGGAAATCAGTCCCAGCAGAAAGCTCATGACTGCAATTCGGATAATATTGCTTTTACATATGCCTGCTGCCATGCCCGCACACAGTGAGTCAAGGGAAAGTGCAAATGCAAGCGCAAAGGATTCTCTGGCTGAAAGTATTTTTGAGTGGTCACTGTCCGCCTGAGTTTCGTCAAGATATACACTTATAACAAAATCCAGATTAAAGCAGCTGAATGAAACGCTTCCGTTGCCGCTTCTTTTTTTTAAAACAGCTTTAAGTCTGTTCTGACAGAACTGTATAACACCAATAATTCCGAGAATTAAAGCACCGAAAATACGGCAGTATTCTTCCGGGAAAAAGCTTCCTGCACTCTGGGCAATGTACAACGAAGCTGCAAGAACTGCAGAACTTACAAAGCTTATTATGACCGCTGAAAGTATGGGGATTTTTATGTTGGCGCATGCGTAGGAAAGAGATACGAAAAACGTATCGGTAATCATAGCAAGCACAAGTAAAATATCTTCCGTCAATTAAATCAACTCTTTTGCTTGTTATTTTTTCGATATTGTGATACTATTAGTATATTAAGTATCAATTAAAAGGTGAATAAAATGAACAATATAAAGAGTTTTCTGGTAAATAAAGAACGAAATATAATATTGCTTGATGCGGTTGATTCAACAAATAACTATGCAAAGCGGCTTGCTTCAGAGGACGAACCTTCCGGGAGCGTCGTTATTGCTTCATCCCAGACAGCCGGAAAAGGTCGTCTTGGCAGAAGCTTTGCCTCACCTGACGGTACAGGTATATACATGAGTATAATTGTACGTCCGGATTACGACATGGAAACTGTAAGCCTTCTGACATCCTGCATGGCTGTTGCTGCTGCAAGAGCAATTGATAAATTGTACGGTACCGACGTTAAAATAAAGTGGGTTAATGACCTTTATCTCGGAGGCAGGAAAATATGCGGAATACTGACCGAAGCTTCTGTAAATTCAAAGGGAAAAGCAGAATTTGCAGTAGTGGGAGTGGGACTTAACGTAAAATCCATTAAAAACCATTTTTCAAAGGAACTGCTTGAAATTGCCACATCCCTTGAGGATGAAACAGGAAAGACTGTTGATTTAATGCGTATAGCCGCAGAAATCATCAATGAATCCGACGTGCTTTTTCCTGTACTTGAGAAAGCGGAATTTATAGAGGAATACCGCAGACGTTCCTGCATAACAGGCTGTGATGTGATAATATCAAAGCACGGAAGTGAATTGACTGCAAAGGCGGTAGGCATAACCGACAGAGCCGGACTTATAGTCGAGTACAGTGACGGAACCCGTGAGGTTGTGACATCAGGCGAGGCGAGAATAAAAAAATCATAGCAAAAGCTGTTCTCTCATAAATTTCAGAAGCTTTTTTTCACGCCTTGAAACCTGCACCTGCGTCATTCCCAGATGTGCAGCCGTAACCGACTGGGTGAGATTTTTATAATATCGCAGAAAAATAAGTTTACGGTCATTTTCTTCCATGATTTCAAGAACCTGACGCAGAGCCAGTGTATCGCTTATTTCAAATTCAGGCGAAGGCATGGCAATGTCGATTTGTCCGCCGCCCTCATCATTGCTGTCAGTCAGCGAAACCGGCGGCAGACTTACAGACAGTGCCTCGGCAACGACGCATTCTTCCTCACCAAGTTTGCTGCTGAGTTCTGAAAGCGTAGGCTCTCTGCCGGTGCTTTTGGAAAGCTCGTCCCGTACTTTTACTGCTTTCATGGAAAGCTCCTTCAGACTGCGGCTCACTTTAACAGCTCCGCCGTCTCTGAAAAGGCGCTTTATTTCCCCTAAAATTACGGGCACTGCATATGTTGAAAATTTAACTCCTCTTTCCGTATCAAACGCTTCGGAAGCTTTCAGCAGACCGATGCAGCCGGCAGAATATAAATCATCATATTCTATTCCCCTGCCTCTGAAACGGTTTGCACAAAGATGTACAAGTCCTAAATTTTCTTCGGGTACGGGCTTACTCATCTATGTTACCTATTTTTTTACGCATAATTACCGATGTTCCCTTTCCGGGACTGCTTGTTACTCTGAGGCTGTCCATAAAGCTTTCCATTACTGCAAAACCAAGTCCGGCACGTTCCTCGCATGGAGCAGTTGTAAAAAGTGGCTCCATTGCCTGCCTTATATCAGGAATACCACATCCCTTATCTTTTATTTTTATGTACAGCTCATTGTCTTTGAGGATTCTGGCGGTAATTTCAACAGTACCGCAGGTATTGCGGTAACCGTGTACAATACAATTGGTAACTGCTTCGGATACAGCGGTTCTTATATCGGAGATTTCTTCCATATTGGGGTCAAGCATAGCCGCAAAGGCACATACAGCTGTTCGTGCAAAGCCTTCGTTTGAAGAAAGACTTTTAAAAGCTATTTTCATTTCATTTTCAACTTTCATTTTTTCACATCCTTTTTATTATACATTATTGATTGATGCAAGCTTTTCTATTCCCGAAAGCTTCATCACTTTTTTTATGTTTGGCGAGGGATTATGAATAGTAACTGTTCCTCCGCTTTCATTCATGACTCTGTAACGTCCCATGACAAGTCCGATTCCGGAGCTGTCCATAAAGCTGACTTCGGAAAAATCCAGTATAAGCTCCGAAGGATTGTTTTCTCTCACGGCAAGGTCGATTTCCTGACGCAGAAGTAAGGCTGAATGATGGTCAATTTCGCCTGAAAGATAGGCGATGATTCTATTTTTTTCAATTGAAATTTTAACGGACATTTTTACCTCCTGTACTTTAAGGCAGCACATTATAAAATTTTTTATATAAGCCGGTATGCGGTAAAATTTTGTGTACGCCAATAAAAAGTCTGACTTCGTATTTTCCGACCAGTCTTTATGCAATGTTGCCTTAAAAATATTCTGTAATTTTATTGTATAATATTTGTCGTGAGCTTTTTGTAAAATCTTGTCGTTTTGCTTATGTTTTTTTGTTAAACGTTTTCGATGGCTGTTTTATGTATATTACAATTACTTTATCGTAATAAAACAGTAAAAAACAAAGCTGATATTTGTGATTTATTTAACTTTTGGTAATTTCTTGTTAAGTTATTTGAAAAATAACCGAAAAAGCTGTTATATAAATTAAGAATTTGTGCATTATGCGTATAAAATAACCAAAAAAACACCGTTTTGAGCTTGAAATGTAGAAGATTTGGTAAACGCTTGACATTTAAACGTTTTCGTGATATAGTATAAACATAAACAAAAGAACTTCACAAGTTCTTGAATATTTGGCAAACTTGCCGAAAGGCAAGGACGCAAAGCTAAGGGTCTAACCCAGAAATGGTATGACAGCCGGTTGCAATAGCGTGTGAATCAGATTCACGTTATTTATGATTGCATTCCGGCACCTTTTCAAAAAGGTGTCGGTTTTTATTTACATCAACTCGGCGGAGACAACAAAGAAATATGACAAGGAGTGCTTTATCATGACAAGAAAGTTTTTTGCAGGAATCATTTCAGTAATTACAGCAGTTACATTAGTATTTACAGGCGTTATTGCTACATTTCCCGTAACAGCAGCAGAATATTACAGCGTAAATTATTCGGCAGGTGATGTTGATAATATTGTAGGTTCATCTACTTTCAGTCTTTCAATTGCTGCCGGAACATCATTTGAATTTTCAGACACAACAAGATTTTCAAGAAAAGGCTACAAGCTTACAGCATGGTATATAAAAACAACAGGCGGATATGCAGCTCCTAATCAGTCATATACAATGCCATATCACGATCTTGAAGTAGAAGCTTGCTGGGACCCTGAAGTATACACAATCGGCTTTGCCGGTGTTGGCGGAAAAACAGCAGCCGGTGAATCAAATATATACATTGATGCATCATACGGTACAGTAATGACACTTCCTGAAAATCCTTTTACTAAGGAAGGTTATGAATTTAAAGGCTGGGAATATGACGGAGTTGTTTATAATGAAGGTGATAGCTTTGAAATTCCCGCAGTTATTTCAGGTTTGAAAATTGTTCTTGCAGCAACATGGAAAAAGGCATCGGCAGTTACAACAGCTGCTACCACCACTACAACCACTACAACAACTACAACAACAACCACTACAACAACTACTACAACTACACTTGCCGATGATCAGGTTTTAAAATCAGTTGCTCTTGCAAAGCAGTTACAGAACTCGGGAGAGACATATAAATTCTATATGAGTAGTCTTGTAGGTTCAGGCGATACAGTTGACAGACTTATGTTCAATTTTTCAGGGGATACTCAGAGAATCGGTACAGTAAGCCTGGCGTTTGCAACTACACTTACAGATGGAACATGGAAGCAGGTTGACTATCAGGCAGTGATTGAAAACGGAACATTTACAGTTGATTTCGGTGAGCAGGATATATGTAACCTTATCGGAACAAGCAGAGCAATTACGATTGCTGTTTGGTACAGCGAAACAATGCCTCTTACGCTTGATTCAGTTTCAGCAGTTGTAAGAGAACCTGCGGTAACAACAGCCGCAACAACAACCACCACAACCACTACAACTACAACTACAACTACCACAACCACTCAGGCAACAACCAATAATCCATATGAAACACAGGCGTCAACAACACAGACAACAGCAGCTACAACAGTTTCATCATATGTACTCCCTTCCTCTCCATATACAAAAACTGTAGTACTCAATAAAACTCTTTCTCTTAGCAACAACATGATTACATTCCCGTCATCAGAATTAGTAACTCCTGATGAGATTATTGAAAGTATGGAAATTACAATTTCAGTTAATGGTGAAAAAATCAGCAACTATAATCTGGCGTTCTTCATGAATATGGAAAACGGTTCAATGCTGCAGCAGAATTTTTCAGCATATACAGACCTTAACAGAATAACTCTTGCAATGGAAGTACCAGCTGATTATCAGATACCAACAAACGAATATTCAAATGTGAATTTTGGTTACTGGTGGGGCGATAATGCAGAAATAGTTATTGAATCAGTTAAGATTAATTATAGAGTTGAAGCTGAAGAAAAAGGCGATATTGACAATAATGGTGTTATAAACAGCACAGATGCAGAGATACTCAGAAAACTCATGGTAGGTATTGATGTTTACGGTGTTGAGCTTAGCTTAGAAGAATGTGATATTAACGGCGACAGTCAGGTAAATATTTTTGATTGTCTGATTCTTGAAAGAAAAGTCGTTTAATATAGTTATATGATTTCCTCCCCCATAAATCATGAACGGCGTACCTTTAAAAGGTACGCCGTTACAAATTGTACAAAAGGTTTATGTAAAAGAAAATTTATATTTATCTTTCATACTTTCTGTTCATTTCTTTGTTTGCCCAAAGAAACGAACCAAAGAAATGCACAAGCTTTTTCTTTTCTTCGAAACAGAAAAAGCTTGACCAAAAAGAAAAAATTCTATGCATGAATTTGTCACTTAAATAATAATGTTTCCTTGTACTTGGCAACTTCATAA
>SVNU01000108.1 GCA_015066715.1 Ruminococcus sp.
TATGCTACAAATTCTTCTTCATAAGCGATTTTTTCTCCGAGACTATCCACTTTTTGACGGTACGCTTCATTATCGATGTCATAGACGCTTTCAACGACTTCCGTTGTAGTTGTTGTTGTAGTTGTTGTTGTAGTTGTTGATTGTTCATCTGTTGTTGTCTCAGTTGCATTAACACTTGTTCCGCCTATAAAAACCGACAGGGTTGTTAAGAAGCTGACAATTTTAAACATTTTTTTCATAAGAATTCCTCCTGACTATGTAATATTTCTATATATATTCATTGTTGAAAATAAATCTTGCTATTGTTGGCGTTATTCTGACTCCACTTGAATCATAGTCCGCACCTTCGCCACCACCGGTAATGTTTCCAATAGCCGATTTAATAACTTCTTCATTGTATACAGAATTATAATACGCTAATCCGCCGCTATCACCATAATTTGCATTTGCATATGCATGATATCTTAAATCAGTTGAGTCTGACACAATATTTCCTACGCTATAATACCTATGCATTCCTTCCGATGAATCTGGAATAGCAGTAAATCCACTTGTAGTAACAGTTATCTGCTTTTCTATAAATTTTTTTGTTATGTAACCTATTTGAAACGGTTCATACTGTGAAAATGTCTTTGACGGGATATTGTCATAACGACTATCAATATGGATCAATGCATAATCAAAATCAACATTATAGGTACTTCCGCCTTTATCATCAAAGTCAAAGTATTTTTGCGGAACATGAATAGAATCAACTGTATATACTTTAAAAGTTGTTTCGTCACTATTATAAACTGTTACAGTCAAATCTTCAGCTACTAAAATATTGGATGCTGTTCCTCCGCAAACACAATGTGCAGCAGTAAGAACCAAATGGTCATCCACTATGAATCCACTTCCGTTTCCAACTTTGACAACACCGGTATTTGAGTAATCCCTGACAAAATCATAATCATATTCTTCCTCTGCTTCACGCAATAAACTATATGTTCTTGCTTTTGACACAGGCTTTTCCAAAGTATATTCCTCTATACCTGTAGCCTCACCATTTGCATAAGAAAATTTATAATAATCTCTTTCTTCATTATTCAGATTATCGTATAATTCCGCTTGATATGTTATTGGTTTATTAGAATCCTTGTTGATACAAAAATCGAGAATCATATTATGATCCTGATAGTCTATAATACCATCCCGAGTTGCATCTGCACAAGTTATATTATAAGAATCAGCATTCTCCTTACCAACAAGATATCTGGATAACCATGCAACATCACTTACATTTACAGAATTATCATTATTAGCATCACCTTGTAAAATCGTAGCCTTCGAAGCTGATGCATGAAAAGCAGTTCCTGTTAAAAGTGTTGTTGTTGCAACAACTGCACTCATAATTTTCTTTAACTTCATTTTTATACCTTCCTTTAATTAATATTCATAGAATAATCATTACATATTCTAATTCTATGTTAAAAATACCGATTAAATCCCGATCCTCCTTTCACATATGTTAAACAATCATCAATCCCTGCATTCCCCACCTTTCAAAGTTTATTTCTTTATTACAAATCCTTCTTCGCCAACTCCCTTGCGATAGTCGCAGCGTCGCTTACTGTTACCTTACCATCATTGTTATAATCTGCCGCAGGATTTAATGCTATTTCAATTGTTTCTCTCTTTGCAAGCTTTCTTGCGATAAATGCGCAATCGCTTACATTAAGCTCGTTGTCGCCGTTGGCGTCACCGATAGGTGACATAGTCTCAAGCGAATTTTCATCACACATTTCAACATAAATATCTCTCGTCATCATATCAGGTTTTTCCCCTGTTGCTTCATATAAATCTGCTGCAACTGAAAAATATTCTTCAAAGCTCATCTCCTCTGAAGGAACCAATGAATAAGATTCAGGATCATAAATATCCATTCCTGTCTCCATTGTGCAAGCCAAATTATTTTCTTCAATAAATTTTTTGATTAATTCTATATCAACAGGGTCATAATACGGAAAATACTGATAAGAATCATAATAATCAACTTGATATACCTCACCAATATCATAAAATTCAGAAATCAAATTTTCAGCATAAAGCTTATACATAATAGCTTTCGAGTTTTTCTTTGCTTCGATAACTCTTTCATCTTCAGAATCATTTATAATTTTCGAACTGAAAGATACTGTATAATATGTAGCTCCACTACTGTAAGTCTCCGAACTGATATAAGCAATATCGTCATAAATCTGACTTTCATCATCAGTATTCAAATTGTTTTCAGGATAGTATTTTTCAATGATTTGAACAATTCTATCATTAACTTCCTCGTAGCTTACATCATCACTTAAAACGAATTTGAATTCATTGAGCTGAGGAATCATTTTATAAATATATATTCTTTCAGATGATCTTTCTTTTGGATAGTACATTTGATAATTGCCGTTATCACTGTAAAACATACCCTTATCATCAATAGGTATATAATCATCAAGCGATGAGGCTGCCACGGAAAAACCTCCGAAAACACCTGTTGTCAAAACAGTAACTGCCGATATTCCGGATAAAAACTTTTTAATTGTTTTTTTCATACAAATCATCCTTTCTGTCAATTCTCTGTTATATAATTTGCATTGGAATTGTTATAATAAAATTGTAAATAAAGGTCCGACATCATATTCCGAACCACCATGATATACGCCCGTTAATTCTTTTAATACACTTATATTATATAATGTACCCTAATATTTGTCAACACTTTTAAATAAATTAATTATTATAACCTTATTTACAATTTGTTAACATTTAATATTGTTGTTATTTATTTAACGATGCATTCACATTAAACAAAATCCACTGCATAGAAATTCACTTATTCCATGCAGTGGATTGGAATTAATTAATCATTTGAAGATGTTTCGGTCGGGGTTGCTTCAATAGAAACCTTCTGCAGTCCTACCGCCCATACCTTGTCGTAATTGCTGAAGCTTATGGTTGCATCAGCGATAAAGGAATCACTCTGAATTGTATATTTAAGCAGATCAACCGTTGCAATAATATCCTTTTCGGTAATCTCCTCAATATCTTCTTCCGGCCCTATAATATCAAATACAAGACCATATGAATTAACCGTACAGTCATAATCACTTGGTGCATTTACAATTGAAATATCATTTACTGTAACTGTTTTGCTTGCAAGCCCTTCTGTATTGAGCTTTACCGAAACAGATGAAAGATTTGATAAATTCCTGTAATTTTCAGGAATCTGAAGCTCAAATGTCTCGCTGTAATCCCAATCAATATCATAAAGCGGTATAGAGCCAAGACTCCATGAATCAATTTTTTCAAGGTCTGTATTCGGGGATGCAAGGGTAATACTGTCAATATTCATTTCAAGCGGCAAAAACTCCTTGCTGAAGGTTGACGGTGCATATTTAAGGTCATAGGTCAGCCCAAGCTTCTGCTGCATATAAACGGATATATCCACCTCAATATCCTGGGTATTAAATGTAAGCTTTTTAGTATCAAGTTTTGCATCATTCTTGTCATACAATACTATGTCCGAGGTGTGGAAGGTATAAGCCGTTTCAAGCATCTGCTCTTCGCTCACTAATGCAACAACTCTTTCAATACTGTCAAGCTGTTTTGAAGGGCCGGAAATTTCTATTGTCTCCGGAGAACTTTTAAATTCACTTTTATCCATATAAAGCCCATCAGCCGCTTTTATATTCGGTGCTTCAACCGTAACAGGATATTCTCTCGTGTCAATCTTGTCAAACGTAACCCTTAATGACGGTGGACTTAAATTGGTTACCTCAAATTCGATATTGGATTTTTTTCCGTAAACCTCGATTTCAAGTTCCTTCTCCCCTGCCGAGGTTACATTTTCAACAACCGCCTGCGCAACAAGGTCGTCCGCTGTAAGGCTACCTACGCTTGAACGGTTGCCCTTTATTGTAACGGTTGCGGTTTTTGAACTGCTGCTGATAACGCTAAGTCCGTTTTCTTCGGCAGATGTTCCTGTAATGTCAATTTCAATGGGGATATTCGTAAAGGTTTTCGGAGTTGTGGGGTAAATTGTAATTGAAATAAAAAACCACAGCACAATCGCAATAAGAACCGAATAAATAACCCTCGCAAGATTTGTGGAAAGAGATGCCTGAATGCTTTTTCTTGCTTTTTTTAAATACTGTCTCACTTTTTATCATCTCCTTTAAAACGCTTGAAAAATCTTACCGGGAGAGGATTTTTCTGCTCCTGAGGATTCGGCAGTATAACATCATGAAGGTATTCATTAAGAGTAAACCTTGTATAATCACGAGTAAGAACACCGTTATTTGCAACAGATATCTGACCTGTTTCTTCCGAAACGACTATTACAATTGCATCGGAATTTTCGCTCATGCCGATTGCGGCTCTGTGCCGTGAACCAAGCTTTTTATTTATGAGTTCTTCCTTCTGCGGCTTTGGAAGAAAACATGCCGCCGCAATGATAACACCATCACGAATAATCACAGCCCCATCATGAAGCGGAGTATTCGGATAAAAAATATTTCCGAAAAGTTCCTTGCTTGGCAGAGAATTCATCATAGTACCGCTTTCTATCTGCTCACCAAGCCTTGTCTGCTGCTCTACCACAATAAGCGCACCGGTTTTTGTTTTAGAAAGCTCCTCACAGGATTCGCATATAGCGTCAATTGCCTTTTTCCAGCTTTGTATAAGCTCATCCGATTTATCCGTAAAATTAAACAGACTTGCTCCCAGCTTTGTACGCCCCGCCTTTTCAAGAGCACGTCTTATTTCCGGCTGGAACATTATAATTATCGCAAGAAGTCCGACATCAAGAATTGTTTCCGTTACATAGGTTATCGATTTAAAGCCTATAAGGGTACTTAAAAAGTACACCAGAACAACAAGAAAAATACCTTTTATAAGCTGGCTTGCCCTTGTTTCCCTTACAAGCTTAATCAGAAGATATACAAGATATGACATCAACAAAATATCAATGATATCCAGAACTGTCATTGTCTGTATAACGCTCCATATCATGCTTAAAGTGTTTTTGATTACGTTCATAGTTCACATCCCTTATGTAAGAGGGGAAAAACCCCTCATAATTTTCCATAATTTAATTTTACCAACATTCGGCAGTAATTTCAATAGTTTTCTTTCAGCTTTTTATATTTTTTTATAATTTTCACAAGATTATCAACTTGTTTTTCATTATTGAACACAGAAGGCGAAAATCTCACTGTACCTTCCTTTGTTCCAAGGGAATGATGGGCAAGAGGAGCACAGTGAAAACCTGCTCTCAAACAAAATCCTCCGTTGTCAAGAACTGCTGCCAGCTGCTCAGGATGCACTCCCGGAATATTAAAGGAAACAACAGGAACATAGGATGATTTTTTGTTTCTGTAAATAATCACCCCTGTATTTTCAAGTTGTTTTATGAAACGGCTGCAAAGCCTTTCTTCATGGGCATAAATTGCGGCAGAAGTTTTTTCCTGCACAAAATCAATACCGCTTTTAAGTGCAATAATCCCGACGGTATTAAGCGTACCGCTTTCCAGACTGTCCGGAAGAAAATCAGGCTGTTTCAGGTCAAAGGATGAACTGCCCGTTCCGCCCTGCATAACAGGCTTTATTTTAAAGCTGCCGTCACTTATCAGAATACCTGTTCCTGTCGGTCCATAAAGCCCCTTATGCCCCGAGGTACAGAGGATATTGATTCCGTCCGACATCTTTATGTCAAGTATGCCGCATGCCTGTGCACCGTCTGCAATAAAGCAGATGCCCTTTTCCCTGCATAGTGCGGCAATTTTCTTATAGGGCAGAATCTGACCGGTAACATTTCCTGCAATAACGCAGACAATTGCCTTTGTACTACGCTTAATAAGCTTACGGAAATTTTCAACTGTCTGGTCATCATCATCGTTCACTTCAGCAATACTGAAAGTGCACACGCCTTTCTGTGCAAGTGCATAAACAGGACGTGCCGCTGAATTGTGTTCGATTCCACTTATAATTATATGTCCGCCGTCCTGCATTATTCCTTGTATGGCAAGATTAAGTGAATGGGTGCAGTTAAGAGTAAAAACAGTATTTTCAGCCTGAGCGCCGAAAAAATCAGCGGCGGCATTACGGGTATCAAAAACCTTTTCGGTAGTCTGCATGGTGAGTCGGTGACCGCCCCGTCCGGCATTTCCTCCGTTTCTCCTGATTGCATCACAAAGTGACTGCGCCACTGACAGCGGCTTTGGAAAGGTGGTGGCAGCATTATCAAAATTTATCGTCATGTTCCCACCGCTTCCGGCAAAATTTCACCGTATTTAATATTATTTCTTTCAAGTATTGAAATTACCGTTTCAGGATATGCATTTACTGTTATATAATGGGTACAGCCTTTGTCAGATCTGCCTGACGCTCTTTTTATGAGGCATTTATAACCCAGAGATAAAAAAATCTTCTTAGCCTTCATAGCATGTGTTACAGACGGCATCATAACCGCTGTTTCATTCATAGTATCACCCCTTTTCAGAGAGAAAACCTCTCCGTGATACTATTATATGCTGTAAATTTTTAGTCGTTAACTTTCTGGAGAAGTGCAACGCAATGTGCTGAAATGCCAAGCCCTTCCCCTGTAAATCCAAGCTTTTCCTCAGTTGTTGCCTTGATGCTTATCTGCGAAATATCACAGCCTACTGCATCGGCAACATTTTGTCTCATTTGGTCAATAAAAAGCAAAAGCTTAGGTCTTTGCGCAAGTATTGTTGCGTCAATATTCCCGAGAACGTAACCATTTTTCTTTACAAGCTCGTAAACATGCTTTAATAAAACTATACTGTCAGCACCGCTGTACTGTGGGTCAGTATCAGGGAAATGCTTTCCTATATCACCGAGTGCCAGTGCACCAAGAAGCGAATCCATTACCGCATGAACAAGCACATCGGCATCGGAATGCCCCAGAAGTCCCTTTTCATACGGAATATCCACTCCACCAAGAATAAGCTTTCTGTTTTCGCAAAGTCTGTGTACATCATACCCATGTCCGATTCTTATATTCATTTTATCCTTCCTCTCTTTTCAGCAAAAGCTCTGCAATTTCAATGTCCTCAGGGGTTGTGATTTTTATATTTGTGTAGTCCCCCACAGTCATATAAACCTTTGTGCCAATCGCCTCAATAAGCTGACAGTCATCTGTAAAATCAAGCTCATGCTCTGCCGCAAAATCCACCCCTTCAAAGTAAATCCTGCGTCTGAATATCTGTGGTGTCTGTGTAATATACAAAGACGGACGGTGTGGAGTATCGTCAATAAGCCCGTCATGTACTATTTTTATGGTGTCCTTCACAGGCACCCCAAGGGTTGCTCCGCCGAAAACAGAAGCATCCTTTATTGTATTTTCAATATGTTCCGGCTTTACAAGAGGTCTTGCACCGTCATGAATTGCTATCAGCTCGGTATCAGAAGAAATTTTACGCAGTCCGTTCAATACTGATTTCTGACGTGTTTCACCTCCACGGGCAAACCCATTAAGCTTTGTTATCCCGATTTCTTCTGCTGTCTTTTTTATCTGCTCCTCGTCACATTCACGGCAGACAACCACTATATCCTTGACTGACGGACATTTTTCAAACGCCATAAGCGAATTGCCTATCACATTTGAGCTTCCCAGCGGAAGTAAAATTTTATTGACGCCTTTCATTCTTGTTGAATTTCCGGCACATACAATTATTGCTGATGCTGTCATTTTTGTCTCCTTTTTTATTAATAGTCTGGCTTTATATTGAACTGTGAAAAACTAAATTTATATTTATCATTCTGTTCTTGTTCTTAACTTTCTTTGCCTGTGCAAAGAAAGTTACAAAGAAAGCACATAAACTTTTTTCTTTTCTTCGAAACAGAAAAAAGTTTAATCAAAAAAGAAAAAGTTTCTTACATGAATTTGTCGATTAAATAATAATGTTTCCCTGTACCTGTCAACTTCATAATTGCAGAATTAAAAGTCCATTTATAGATGGTTGCAATAAAAAAATAATTTGCAGGTTCATAATTTCAAGGCTTTCTCAAAATAAAAGCATTAAAAACATGGGTGGAATATGTCTGAAGTTGACTTTTAATTAT
>SVNU01000109.1 GCA_015066715.1 Ruminococcus sp.
GCTGAGGCAAGGCATTTCGCCGTCTGCGGACGGCGACGAGTGGCGCTGCCCCTCGACCCCGCAAGCCTTTGAAAAGGCTTGACCGAAACTTTCAAATTTGAAAAAAATCTTTTTCTAAAGACTTTTTTGACAAACCAAAAGGCGGTCAATGACCGCCTTTTATGTTTATTTATTTCTTCTTTGCAAGAAATCTTGCTATTGCCGCCGCATCGGCTACAGTTACCTTACCATCCTGATTATAATCAGCATATGGGTTTTCCTTGACATCAATTGTTTCACGCTTTGCAAGTGTTCTTGCGATAAATGCCGCATCTGCTACAGTCATTTTACCGTCATTGTTAGCGTCACCAATCGGGCGTGTAGTGCCTGTTGCAGTAGTAGTGGACGCTGTTGTAACAGTTGTTGCCGCTGTTGTGCCTGTTGTGTTTGTTGTGTTAGTTGTATCTGAATTTTCAGTTGTTGTGTTTGTTGTCTCTGCCGAAGTTGTTGTAATCGGAGCTGTGCTTTCGCCTGCCTGTGTTGTTTCTGAAACGGTTGTTTCTGTTGTAGTGGTTGTTGTAGTTGCTGTTGTAACAGCAGGTGTTGTCTGTGCAGGTGCTTCGCCTAATGATTCGAATGCATATCCATAGTTTTCGGCATAAGACTGAGCCGTTGAGTTTTCGTAGCCGTAGATTGTACCGTTAAAATATGTATTGTAGTCATCATCATAACCATTACTTATTGTGCGTTCAGAATAATAAATATTACATTCAGGGTTTTCTATTGTTATGCTTGTAAGAGATTTACAACCATCAAACGCATCACCTTCTATACTTGTAACACTGTCCGGAATTGTTATGCTTTCAAGAGATGTACAATTCTCAAATGCAAAATAACCTATACTTGTAACGCCATCCGGGATTATTACGCTTGTAAGAGAACCACACTCGTTAAATACCGAGTCACCTATACTTGTAACAGTATCCGGAATTACGTATGATTCACCTGCTTTTCCGATAGGATATCTAAGCAATTCTGTTTGTTCCTTATTGAACAATACACCATCAATACTGCTGTAATAAGAATTATTTTCTGATATATTTATGCTTGTAAGAGATGTACAACCGGAAAATGCCGAACCTCCTATACTTGTAACACCGTCGGGAATTGTTATACTTTTAAGAGATTCACAATATCCAAATGCCCAAAAGTCTATACTTGTAACGCTGTCAGGAATTATTATGCTTGTAAGAGATGTACAACCCATAAATGCAGATTCTCCTATACTTGTAACACTGTCAGGTATTGTTACATTTTCAAGAGATGTACAACCACTGAATACCTCATTTCCTATGTCTGTCACACTATCAGGGATTGTTATACTTGTAAGGCTTGTGCAATCCCCAAATGCCCAATCTCCTATACTTGTTACACTGTCAGGGATTGTTACGCTTTTAAGAGCTGTACAATAAGAAAATACACCATTACCAATACTTATTACACTGTCAGGTATTGTTATATTTTCAAGAGCTGTACAATCGTCAAATGCTTCATTTCCTATACTTGTAACAGGCAATCCTTCGATTTCAGCAGGAATTTCAGCCTCTGTTGCGTCTTCGTTACAACCTGTTATTTCAACATAATCATATGTTCCGTTCTCATCTTCATCAATCAGCTGATATTCAAGTTCAGCAGCAACAGGAGTTGTCTGAACAGGTACTTCTCCTAATGATTCAAACGCATATCCCCAGTAACCTGCATACTCATAAGCTGTTGAATAACTATAGCCGTAGATTGTACCGTTAAAATATGTAATGTAGTCATCATCATAACCATTATTTATTGTGTCTGGAGAATAATAAATACTACATTCAGGATTTTCTATTGTTATGCTTGCAAGAGATTTACAACCATAAAATGCACGTTCTCCTATACTTGTAACGTTGTACGGGATTGTTATGCTTACAAGAGATTCACAACCGGAAAATGCGCTGTAGTTTATACTCATTATACTTTCAGGAATTACATATGATTCATCTGCTTTTCTGGCAGGATATGAAATTATACATGTTTGTGCCTTATTGAACAATATTCCATCTATGCTTCTGTAAGAAAAGTTATTTTCACTTACGTTGATATCTGTAAGAGATGTACATTCACAAAATGCGCCTTCTCCTATACTTGTAACACTGTCAGGGATTGTTACGCTTGTAAGAGATGTACATTCATTAAATGCATGTTCTCCTATACTTGTAACGCTGTCCGGGATTGTTATGCTTTCAAGAACGTAACAATTAGAAAATGCGTAATCTTCTATACTTGTAACACCGTCGGGGATTGTTATACTTTCAAGAGTTTTGCAATAACTGAATGCACTACTTCCTATACTTGTAACGCTGTTTCCAAGCGATACACTTTTAAGAGATGTGCAGCTATAAAATGCAGAATCTCCTATACTTGTTACACTATTAGGAATTATTATACTTTCAAGAGTTTCGCAATAACTGAATGCATAATCTACAATACTGATAACTCCGTCAGGAATTGTAACATCACCTGAACAGGTTTTCCCATCAATTAAAATATTATTTACAATAACCAATGGATTTTCAGACTGTTTCACTTTGAGCCATGGTGTTTTGTAAAACACGTTATTTCCAATACTTGTAACACTGTCTGGGATTGTTATGGTTTCAAGAGATGTACAATAATAAAATGCACCATTTCCTATACTTGTTACACCGTCTCCGATTGTTATGGTTTCAAGAGATGTACAATAATTAAATGCATAATCTCCTATACTTGTTACACTGTCAGGAATTGTTATGCTTGTAAGAGAACCACAATTAGAAAATGCATAATCTCCTATACTTGTAACGCTGTCAGGGATTGTTACGCTTGTAATAGGACTATTTTCACCAAACGGTTCATTTCCTATACTTGTAACACCGTCAGGAATTACTACATCACCTGAACAAGTTTCTCCATCAATTAAAATATTATTTACAATAACCAATGGGTTTTCAGACTGTTTCGCTTTGAGCCATGGTGTATTGTAAAACACGTCACTTCCAATACTTGTAACACTGGTTGGAATTGTTATGCTTGTAAGAGAATCACAACCATAAAATGCACCATCTCCTATACTTGTTACACTGTCTCCGATTGTTATACTTGTAAGAGAATCACAATCTCTAAATGCAGAATCTCCTATACTTGTAACGCTATTGGGGATTGTTATGCTTTTAAGAGATGTACATCCATTAAATACCCAATCTCCTATACTTGTTACACTATTGGGGATTGTTATGCTTTCAAGAGATGTACATTCATTAAATGCATTATTACCTATGCTTGTAACGCTGTCAGGTATTGTTATGCTTGTAAGAGATGTACAATAATAAAATGCAGAATCTCCTATACTTGTTACACTGTCTCCGATTGTTATGCTTGTAAGAGATTCACAAAAGTAAAATGCACCATCTCCTATACTTGTAACAGGCAAGCCGTCAATTTCAGATGGAATTTCAGCTTCTGTTCCTGCATCAGGAAAATATTCATAACCTGTTATTTCAACATAATCATAAGTTCCGTCTTCGTCCTCGTCAACTTTAACGTAGGAAAACTCATACTTATAAAGTGTTCCGCTTGTGGTTTCAGCCTCAGCAATTAAAGGCTGTACCCCCCCCCGAAAAACATTTGTGCACCGCACAAGGACACTGCAGTAACTGACGCTAAAGCAATGCTTGCAATTCTTTTTGCAAATTTCATTTTACAAAACCTCCATTTTTATTATATTTACAATTATACAGCAAAGTTTAAAAAATGTCAATATTTACTTTTCTTGTAAAAGACTGCAATGTCAAATCATACCGGATTTATATAAAACTCTTGAAATTATCAAATATATATTATATAATGAAAATAACTGAAATTGAAAGGATGTTTATTATGACTGATTTAAAAGGAAAATGGGCACTTGTAACAGGAGCAAGCCGTGGACTTGGCAGACTTGCGGCAGAAGTACTGGCAGAGCATGGATGCAATCTTATTCTCCAGAGCAGAACTACCGAAGGCACTGAAAATATTGCTCAGGAGTTTGCGGAAAAATACAGTATTAATGCATGGTCTGTTGCGGCAGATCTGGAAAGCGAAGTTTCCGTTAATGAAATGATGGAAACAATTGACAAAAGCGGAAATATTCCGGATGTAATTCTGAATAATGCGGGAGTTCAGATTGCATACCGTGACAAAATTTACGATACTCCCGTTTCAGACTATCTTACAAGCTTTAAGGTAAACACCATCGCACCGATGATGATTTGCTATCATTATATCCCGAAAATGATTGAAAAGGGCTTCGGAAGAATTGTAAACACAACAAGCGGCATTGCCCTTGAGCCTGAACAGGGCGGATATTCTGCAAGCAAAGCGGCGCTTGACAAGGTGACAATTGACCTGGGTCTGAAGCTTGAGGGTACAGATATTGTGATAAGCCTTGCCGATCCCGGCTGGTGCAGAACTGACCTCGGAGGCCCTAAAGCTCCTAATTCCCCTGAAAGTGCAATTCCGGGAATTGTTGTGGGCGCTTTTGTAAACGATAAAAAATCCGGCAGACTTTTCCGTTCGTCTGATTTTTACGGAATGACTCTTGAACAGGCTGTTGAAAAAGCAGAGTCTGAAAACGGTTCTGTTTACAATCAGTAATTGCAAGGCATATCAGAGGACATAAAATGAAACATGAAACAACAAACATAAAAACAAAAAAGCTGCTTTCCTCCTCACTAAAAGAGCTTCTTGGCTGTAAACCTCTTGCCAAAATAACCATAGGCGAAATAACAAGCAAATGTAATCTGAACCGAAAAACCTTCTATTATCATTTCAGCGACATTAACCGGCTTCTTAAATGGACCCTTGAACAGGATGCAGTTGAAATACTGAAAGAATACGGACGCATGAATAATTTTGCAGATGCAATGGATTTTTCGGTTGAATATATTTATAAAAACAAACAGTTCCTGTACAGCATTTACACTTCTCTCGGACGTGATGAGCTCGCCGGATTTTTTTACAATGATTTCCGTGAAATAATTCTAATGGCTATTAAAATGCACGAAGATGAACTTAAACTAAAAATAAACAGCAACTTCCGTGCATTTTTGAGCGACTTTTACGCAGAAGCACTGACTGACCAGATGATTAAAATTTTCAGTGACAAAACCGATAACAACAAGGACACTGTTTCTGATTATACACTGCTCACAATTTCCGTATCCCTTTCCGAGGTTATTAAGGCAGCAGTCCATAAATATCCGCAGGACAATGCCCATGAGTAAGCAAATGTTTCTGCGCATGCCGTCCTATTACAGGCAATTCAGGTGTACGGCAGATAAATGCTCCGACAGCTGCTGCAAAGGGTGGGAAATTGACATTGACGAGAAAACATACGAGTTTTACAAAACAGTCAGAGGAAGCTTTGGCAAAAGGCTGCGTGAAGGCATCTGCGAAATGTCAGTACCACATTTTATACTGGACAAAAACGAGCGCTGTCCGTTTTTAAACGAAAGGAATCTATGCGAAATTTATATAAATCTCGGGGAGGACAGGCTGTGCGGAATATGTACTGAGCATCCACGTTTTTTTGAATGGTATGACGGCGTAAAGGAAGGCGGTATCGGACTTTGCTGTGAGGCGGCCGCTGAAATTATAATCACACAAAGGGAACAGTTTTCATATTATGATACACAGGTTGATTATGACAGCTGCAATGAGTATGATGACGGTTTTTACAACTACCTTTTTAAAATAAGAGATAAAATCATTTCACATCTTCAGGATGAAAGCATACCATTTTCAAACCGTCTCAACAATATTCTTTATTATGCAGAAAAAATGCAAAACAGATACGACAGCTTTGATTGTGAAATATCCGAAATCAAGAACGTCCGCATTTCTTCGGAAGCGTTACAGGCAGAAGATATTCTGCTGGAATTATCATCCTTTGATATACTCGGCAAAGCAAACCTTTTTAAGGAAGCATACGAAAAATACAATGCCGCTCCCCTGTCGGAAAAAACTTTCAACCCGGAAGCCGGAATAATAAAAGCCTTTGAAAACATTGCGGTATATTTTGTGTGGCGTCATTTTTTAAAGTCCGTATACGAGGACGAATTCTACTCCAAAATTGCTTTTTCTGTTCTTGGCACTGTTTTAATAGCAGTTCTGTGTATGAGTGATGGACAGATGTTTTCCACTGACAAAATAATCAACAAATCTATATACTTTTCCAAGGAAATTGAATATAATGAAAACAACCTTAACAGATTTTTTGACAATTTTTACGAAAAAGATGAGTTTTCAATATCCAAAATAAGCTCACTTCTCAAAATTTTCGGCAATTTTTGAAACATTATTGCATAATAGCCCGAAAAATGGTATAATTACTAATTGAGAATACCGCAGTGTAAAATTTATAACAGCTGCGTAATGTAAGGAGTTTTTATATGAAATTAACTGATATGAACAAAACTGAACTTGTTGCAATGAAAAAGCAGTGGGATGATGAATACAACAGCTTTAAGGCAAAGGGTCTTGCACTTAACATGGCAAGAGGAAAGCCTGCACCTGAACAGCTTGACCTCAGTATGGATATGCTTGATGTGTTAAACAGCAAAAGCAGTCTTATCGGCAAAACAGGTGAAGATTACAGAAATTACGGTATAACAGACGGTATTCCTGAAGCAAAAGAGCTTTTTTCAAAAATGATTGGTGTTGATACAGATGAAATTGTTGTCTGTGGAAACGCAAGCCTTAACATAATGTACGATGTAATTTCAACAGCATTTTTAAAAGGCATAATGGGCAACACTCCATGGCATAAGCTTGAAAAGATTAAGTTTTTATGTCCTGTTCCGGGTTATGACAGACACTTCGCAATATGCGAAAATTTCGGTATTGAAATGATAAATATTCCCACAAGCGAAACAGGTCCTGACATGGATATGGTTGAAAAGCTTGTTGCAGAAGATGAAAGTATAAAGGGTATCTGGTGTGTTCCGCAGTATTCAAACCCTACAGGTTATGTTTACAGCGATGAAACTGTAAAACGTTTTGCAGCTCTCAAGCCAAAGGCTGCTGATTTCAGAATTTTCTGGGATAATGCTTACTGCATTCATCACCTTACCGACACTCCGAAAATGATTCTGAATATTCTTGAAGAATGCAAAAAATGCGGTAATGAAGATATGGTTTATATTTTCGGTTCAACCTCAAAGATTACCTTTGCAGGTGCCGGTGTTGCCGTATTTGGTTCAAGCAAGAACAATATCAATTCACTTCTGAAGGTAATGGGAATCAGAACAATCGGTTATGATAAGATTAATCAGTTAAGACATGTGGAATACTTCAAAAACTACGAAGGTCTTTTAAACCATATGAACAAACACAAGGATGTCATCCTTCCGAAATTCAATGCTGTTACAGAAATGCTTGAAAAGGAAATTGCTCCTCTTGAAATCGGAAGCTGGACAAATCCGCAGGGTGGTTATTTTGTTTCATTTGACTCACTTCCGGGATGCGCTAAAAGAATTGTTTCACTTTGTAAGGATGCAGGTGTTACACTGACAGGTGCCGGTGCTGCATTCCCATACGGCAAAGATCCGGAAGATAAGAATATCAGAATTGCACCGACTTACCCATCAGTTGATGAGCTTAAAACAGCTATGGAAATCTTCTGTCTTGCTGTTAAAATTGCAAGTGCAGAAACAATACTTTAAAAATATAAAACCTGCTAATAAAAATCAATAGACAAAATAGCCAAAATTGAAAAAGGTTAAGTAGCAGTAAAAGGGTATAGCAAAGCTGACGTATGAAAATATGAGATTCAAACGCCGAATAGATATAA
>SVNU01000110.1 GCA_015066715.1 Ruminococcus sp.
TTTATCATTAGCACAAGCGCAGCGAAGTGATAATGAATAAAAACAGCCATGCACAGCATTGTTACTTTTCTTGTGCAAGCAAGAAAAGTAAAGAATATAAACAGAAAGATAAATATATATTTTCCTCTCTAAATACATTCAAAAAAACATGAGGATGCCATAAAGCATCCTCTTAATTTTTACAGCTTTATATGAACAGGCATACCATTTTGCATAGGAATTGAAACTTCGCCCTGAATAAGCGGCAGGAAATAATCTATCGCTTCATCAGTTACATTATTTCCCTCACTGTTAATCCATTCTGACGGGAATTTCTTTTCCTTGTTTGCAACATCCTTTACATCAACAGCGGTTACACTGCAAAAATAAGGAAGTCCCTTCATTCTTCTGAACGCCATCATTTTGCCTGTATTACCCGCTACTGCTGCTTTTACGCCTTCGCTTCCGATTCTGAATGATTCGTCAACATCAGTCTTTGAAACCATGTGTGAAGCGCATCTCTGCATTACGTTCAACTCAATTGAACGCACCTTGCAGCCGATTTCATTTCTGATAAGCGTTTCGAGATACTTTCCGATACCCGAAAGATACTTATGCCCGAAAGCGTCATCTGCACCCGACTGGAATGCTTCTGCCGCATATGAACCATTATCAGACTTTATTCCTTCTGACACTGCAACAATAACCGTATTATTTTTATCAAGCTCACTCCTCACATCATTCAGGAACTTTTCATCAGTAAATGAAGCTTCCGGAAGATAAATAAGGTGCGGCGATTCTTCACCGTTTGCACGAAGCACACATGAAGAAGCAGTAAGCCAACCTGCATCTCTGCCCATAATTTCAACAACAGTTACAGACGGAAGATTATAAACGGAACTGTCACGTGTTATTTCCTGCAAAGTCACAGCAAGATATTTTGCTGCTGAACCAAAACCAGGTGTATGGTCAGTACATTTAAGGTCGTTGTCAATTGTTTTCGGGATACCAATAACCTTTATGTCAATATTGTTTTCTCTGAAATATTCCGAAAGCTTGGAAACAGTATCCATGGAATCATTTCCGCCAATATAAAAGAAAATACCAATATCATGCTTTTTAAAGCATGATAAAATCTTTTCATAAACTTCTTTGTTTTCTTCAACAGGAGGAAGCTTGTATCTGCATGAACCCAGAACTGTCGAAGGAGTAAGTTTCATAAGCTCAAGGTCATAATTTGTTTTGATAAAATCATTTATGTCAATAAGATTTCCGTTAATAATTCCTTCGATACCATTTAAAGAACCATAAATTCTGTCAATACCTTCTGTCATTTTTGCTTCAGAAAAGATTCCCGCAAGAGAAGCGTTTATGGCGCTTGTCGGGCCGCCTGACTGTGCTGCTGCAATATTCATATCTTTCATTCCTTTTCGTTTATAGAGATATATTTTTCTTATACCATAAAAAGGCAAAATTAATTACATACATATAATATAACATAAAACAAAAAAAAATACAAGCCTTATTCTGCCCCTCTAAAGAATAAAACTTGTATTTATTTAACACAGAATTCACGCAGTGTGGTATACTGTTTAAGGCCTCTCTGATATGCCCGGCGCTCATATCCCTTAACAGATTAAAACAGATAATTATCAAAGTGAAAATATATTGAACCCGTTTCGTTTGTCAGTATATTGCAATTTCCGTAAACTACAGCAATATAGTGCAAAATCAGTACAACTCATTAAATGAAGCAGTAAAGTAAAACATAATTCTGTTTCTGCCGATACCCAGCAAGCTTGTTTCCTGACATCAATTCTGCAAAAAAGTCGGATATAACCAGTTTATAATTATAAGTAAAAAATAAAGCAACATAATCTAAATTTAAACATTCTTTCTCCGACAATAGCTAAATTATACACTATTTCACATACAATTACAACCTACTATATTGCGCTTTTTTTGGATTTTATTGATTATTCAGCTATAAAATCAATAATAATTGAATTTTTTCAAAAAGTTTTTTTAAAATTATTGACACTCCGGCACAAGTATGTTATAATAACTATTAAATATAATACTTATTTGATATATTTATTATTGACAGGAGAAGACACCGATGAATAGTTCTACTGATTTTTTTAATGGAAAATTTATACATATTGATAATATAATTCATAAGGATGTTTCCGACTCATTATTATATGTTCCGCACGCCGGATACTTTACTTCTGATAACTGTCCACGTCAAAAAAAGCAAAGAGAAGGAAATTACTTTTTCATGATAACAACCAAGGGTAAAGGACTTGTTAAATATGATGGGGTTCTTCACAATGTATCTGAAGGAGAATGTGTATTTCTCGACTGCAACCTTCCTCATTATTATCTCCCCGACCCTGAAGACCCATGGGAGGTTACATGGGTAAACTTCGCCGGTCATGGTGCGGAATACTATTATCGTATATTTATACAGCAAAAAAGTAACATTTTTTTACCGCAGAATTTTGAAATAATACGTATTCTGCTGACAAAAATTGTAGATAACAATCTTCACCGCACAGAAGCTACGGACATTTTAAATGCCAAGCTTATCACAGACCTTATGACCTCTGTACTCCTCAACAATAATAATTATGATGACTGCACCAACAAAGTCAAACACAAGCTGTACACTGTAAGAGAGTACCTTGATGAAAACTTTACCAATTCCATAAATCTTGATGAGCTTTCAGATATCTTTTTCATAAGTAAGTTTTATCTCACAAGAGAATTTAAAAAAACCTTCGGCACAACAATTATACAGTATATTCTCAATAAACGTATAGAATATGCAAAAGAGCTTCTTGTGTACACAAATAAATCAGTGGAAGAAATATCCGATGCCTGCGGATTCAGTGACCAGAGTTATTTTTCAAGGCAGTTCAAAAAGGCAGAAAATATGACCTGCCTTGCATACAGAAAAAAACATATGTAGTACAAAAATTGAGAGGATGCCTTCCGGCATCCTCTTTTTATATTATGTAGTTTATTCCTTTGTAGGCTCTAAAACGGCATAATTTCCGTCATCACGCTTATATACAACATTAGTACCGCCTGTCTGAGCATTGCTGAACATAAAGAATGAATGTCCGAGCATGTTCATCTGCAGAATTGCTTCCTCAACATCCATAGGACGCATCACGAACTTTTTATGCCTGATAACATCAAAGCTTGTTTCTTCATCAGGTTCAGCATATACATCCTTGAACGCATTATCTTTAAGACGTTTTTCAATCTTGGTCTTATTCTTTCTTATCTGTCTGATAATAATATCAATTACGCTGTCAAGAGCGTCGTTTTTATCAATAGCCTTTCTCTCTGCACGATAAATCATATTGTTATACTTTACAGTAAGCTCCAAAATAATCTGATTTTTATGTTCTGCAACTGTAATTTTCGCTTCTGCATCATCTCCGAAAAATTTACTGAGTTTAGAGTCAATTCTTTCTTCCGCATATTCAGGGAATGCCTGCGGAACCTGCATTTTTTTTGCTGTAATAGTTACTTTCACGGTTTTTACCTCCTTAGCCAATTTTCATTGGTTATTTTGTAAACTTATTATATCACATATCTTTTTAAAATGCAAGTGTTTTTTTACAATTTATATAAATTTTTCTGAATTTCTTTAATTTTATTGTTAAACTGTGCGTTTTTCAGCTTTCAGAACATCTATAAGCATATCAAGTGTATCTATCTTTTTATACAGGAGGGACAATATTTCCTCATCCGGCTGTGAAAGGTCAGGCACCATTACCGGAAGGCATCCGGCAGCATGTGCTGATTTTATACCATTTGGTGAATCCTCAAGGGCAATACATTCACAGGGAGAAAGGTTTAATTCCTCGCATGCTTTCAGATAAATGTCAGGAGCAGGCTTGCCGTTTTCCACCATAGAATTGCATACAAATTTATCAAAGTAATCCCATACACCCACAGAAGTAAGATACATGTATGCTCTTTCCTTGTCTGTTGCAGTTGCAACGGCAATTTTGTAGCCATTACTTTTAAGGTAAGCAAGAAGCTCATCCAGTCCGGATTTCTTCTCAACACCATTTTCCCTGATATACGCATTCATAAGCTCAATTCTTCTGCTGCGTACCGAAAAGTAGTCAAATTCTTCTCCGAATATGCCTTTCAGCTTCGGAGATGCAAGCTTTGCCGCAAGGCTTCTGATTGAAAGCACATGCTCTTTTTTCATATCAAAACCATGCTCATTTGCCGATTCAATCCAGAATCTCATAAGAAGCTTTTCTGTGTCAAGCATGAGTCCGTCCATATCAAAAATAATACCTCTTACCATTTTTTCTCCTTACTATAACTATATTATCTTATACTAAAACACAGCAGGGGCAACCATTGGTCACCCCTGCTTATTTCAGAGCAGTTATAATTCAAATTCACAAAATTAATCCTTGTGAGCTTGGTGAACACTTCATGAAGATTAAGTTCACATGTCCCGCCGGAGGTCACCCGACTATTTCATAGCAGACATAGACTGCATAATCTTAGCCATTTTTTCCTCTGCCTTTGCAAGCTTTGCCTTTTCAGCTTCAATAAGCTTTTCCGGTGCTTTGGCAAGGAAGCCCTGATTATTGAGTTTACCGCTTAAAAAGTCAATATCCTTCTGAACCTTAGCTTTTTCCTTTTCAAGACGTGCAATTTCCTTTTCCTTGTCAACAAGCTGGTCAAGAGGAATAAAGAGTCTTGCACTATCTGTAACAGCTGTTACAGCGTCCTCAATCTTATATTCATCTGCAACCTCAATTTCCGAAGCAGAAGCCATCTTTTCAAAGAAAATACCACAGCTTTCAAAAAGCTCCTTGTTCTGTGTTTCAATAAATATCTTTGCCTTTACTGACGGCGGAACATTCATTTCTGTTCTTCTTGCTCTTACCGCCTTAATTGCATCTATAATCTTTGTAAAGTCTTCTTCTTCCTTTACAAATGAATACTTTTCTTCAAATACAGGGAAAGAAGAAAGCATGATAGAACCGCTTTCGTTTGTAAGAACCTGCCAGATTTCTTCAGTAATGTACGGCATAAACGGATGCAGAAGCTTGAGCATTCCCTGCATTACCCATACGAGTACAGCCTGTGCAGTTTCAGCTGTCTTGCCGCCCTCTGCAATTCTCGGCTTTGTAAGCTCAATATACCAGTCGCAGTAAACATCCCAGATAAAATCATAAATCTTGGCTGCTGATACACCGAGTTCAAACTTTTCAAGGTTTTCGTTAACTTCCTTTGCAAGGGTATTGAACTTGCTTACTACCCACTTGTCCTCAAGTGTAAGCTCATCAGGAAGCCCCTTGATTTCAAAGTTTTCAGGGAGATTCATCATAATAAATCTTGAAGCATTCCAGAGCTTGTTTGCAAAGTTTCTTGCCGCCTTAACCTTGTCATCTGAATAACGCATATCATTTCCCGGTGAGTTACCGTTTGCAAGCATAAATCTGAGTGCGTCTGCACCATACTGGTCAATAACCTCAAGAGGGTCAATACCGTTTCCAAGGGATTTTGACATCTTTCTTCCCTGTTCATCTCTTACAAGACCATGAATAAGAACAGTATCAAACGGTACTTCTCCCATATTTTCAAGGCCGCTGAACATCATTCTGATAACCCAGAAGAAAATAATATCATAACCTGTAACAAGGGTATTTGTCGGATAGAAGTATTTCAGATCCTCTGTATTGTCAGGCCAGCCGAGTGTTGAGAACGGCCAGAGCGCTGACGAGAACCATGTATCAAGTGTATCAGGGTCCTGACGCATTTCCTTGCCGCACTTAGGACATACTGCCTTATCCTCCTTTGTAACAACCATTTCTCCGCAGTCGTCACAATAGAATGCCGGAATCTGATGTCCCCACCATATCTGTCTTGAAATACACCAGTCACGGATATTGTCAAGCCAGTGGAAATAAATCTTGTCAAATCTTTCAGGAACAAATTTTGTCTTGCCATTCTTAACAGCGTCAATAGCAGGACCTGCAAGAGGCTTCATCTTTACAAACCACTGTGTCGAAACCTTTGGTTCAACAGTGGTACCGCAGCGGTAGCATGTGCCGACATTATGGCTGTAATCCTCAATCTTTACAAGTGCACCCTCTGCTTCAAGGTCAGCTACAATTGCTTTTCTTGCTTCAAATCTGTCCATACCCGCATACTTAGGATAATCCTCAGTAATTTTAGCATCATCTGTCATTACGTTAATAACAGGAAGATTATGTCTCTGACCTACTTCAAAGTCGTTAGGGTCATGTGCAGGAGTAATTTTAACAACACCTGTACCAAATTCCATTTCAACATAATCATCCGCAACAACAGGAATTTCCCTGTGAACAAGCGGAAGAATAAGTGTCTTTCCTACTAAATGCTTGTATCTTTCATCATTCGGATTTACAGCAACAGCTGTATCACCAAGAAGTGTTTCAGGACGTGTTGTTGCAAGCTCCAGATATTCATCGCTGTCCTTAACCTTATATCTTAAATGCCAGAAATGACCTGCCTGATCCTCATATTCAACCTCTGCATCTGAAAGGGATGTTTTGCAGTGAGGACACCAGTTGATAATTCTTTCGCCTCTGTAAATAAGTCCCTTTTCGTAATACTTAACAAAAACTTCCTTAACAGCCTTTGAACAGCCCTCGTCCATAGTAAAACGTTCTCTTGACCAGTCGCATGAAGAACCAAGCTTTTTAAGCTGCTCTACGATTCTTCCGCCGAACTTTTCCTTCCATGCCCAGGCACGCTTCATAAAACCGTCTCTGCCAAGGTCTTCCTTTGTAACGCCGTCCTTTTTCATATCCTCAACAATTTTTGCTTCTGTTGCAATTGCGGCGTGGTCTGTACCCGGAAGCCAGAGTGCACTGTAGCCTGACATTCTCTTGTATCTTATAAGAATGTCCTGCAATGTTTCATCAAGGGCATGTCCCATGTGAAGCTGACCTGTAATGTTTGGCGGCGGAATTACGATTGTGTATGGTTTTTTCTTACTGTCAACCTCTGCTCTGAAGCAGTTTCCGTCCATCCAGTATTTATAAATTCTGTCCTCAAAGTCCTTAGGACTGTAGGACTTGGCGAGTTCTTTAGCCATTGTAGCATCTCCTTAAAAATAAAGTATAATTACACAAATATAATTATACTTTATTATACATTATTTGTCAAGAATAAATCTTTTTCAGTGGATAACTAAAAATGATTGAAATAGAATAAATTTATATTTTTCTTTCTAACTTTATTTTCATAATGTACTTTCTTGCTTGTGCAAGAAAGTTACCAAAGAAGCACATTTCTTTTTCTCAATGAGAAAAAGAAACAAAAAGAAATTCAAGCTTCTTCATTTAAAATGGAATCAGACTGTTTCCCATTAAAAGAACTATCATACCCGATAAAAAGCAAACTATTGCAGATAGTCTGCATAAAACGCAGTTCTCCCCGCAAATTAAGTTGTAGTTTGAGAAAGCTTGAAATTTCGAACTTACAAATTCTATTTTAATTGCAACCATCTAAACCATCTATAAATGGACTTTTAACTTTGCAATTATGAAGTTGACAGATACAGGGAAACATTATTATTTAAGTGACAAATTCATGCATAGAATTTTTTCTTTTTGGTCAAGCTTTTTCTGTTTCGAAGAAAAGAAAAAGCTTGTGCATTTCTTGTGCTGTTTTATCATTAGCACA
>SVNU01000111.1 GCA_015066715.1 Ruminococcus sp.
ATTATGGATTACTGTAAAGTCGGCAGTGATTTTCTTTTTTAGCTTTGGCATAATATTTTTCCTCTTAATTAAAATAAAAAAGCGTTTCTGAATTTTTATCAGAAACGCAAAGTAATTGCAAAATAAAATATGTGTCAGCAACAGATTTCAGTTTTTTACATTTGTTATTTTAAATCAAGTGAAAAAATCCTAATAGAATAGGATAAAACAGAATCTATAACTCATTATACTTTTCTTGCTTGATTGTTTTTTTCTATTTCTATATTCAAAACAAGATTATGCTTCAAATTTAAAGGCTTTTCATAATTTTTTTGTTCTGAATTATGTGGTATAATAGCGAAATTGTATCAATAATTTCTACTAAAGTTCTACAAAAAAATTGAAAATTCATTCTTTTGAGAAAGCACGTATTTCAGGCACTTTTTGTCCTATGCATCAATAAATCCTTGATTTTACGAGACATATACGCTTGGTTGAGTATGTATAAGAGTAAAGTAGAATGTGAGTGCTATTATATCATATAATCATGGAAAATGCAATTTTCACGGTGGATTTTTATTTTTAAAACGAAATTGATGTTTTTAGTGGTATGGTGAGGATTTTAATAAAAGTAAACTTATATTTAGCGTTCTAACCTTTGTTTTCATTATGTACTTTTTGCTTGTGCAAAAAGTACCAAAAACACATTTCTTTTTCTCAATGAGAAAAAGAAACAAAAAGAAATCAAAACTTAAAACTGTTGAAAAATTCAGACTGTTTCCCATTAAAAGAACTATCATACCCGATAAAAAGCAAACTGTTGCAGATAGTCTGCATAAAACACAATTCTCCCCGCAAATTAAGCTATAGCTTGAGAAAACTTGCAAGTTAATTTTTAGTCGCAATCATTTATAAATGGGCTTTTAATTTTGTAATTATGAAGTTGCCAAGTACAAGGAAACATTATTATTTAAGCAACAAATTTATGTAAGGAATTTTTTCTTTTTTGCTAACTTTTTTCTTTTCGAGAAAAGAAAAAAGTTTGTGTGTTCTTTGGTTCGTTTCTTGCACAAGCAAGAAATGAATAGAAAGTTTGAAAGATAAATATAAATATATATTCTTAATAAAATATGCGGAGTTTATTTTTATTTACAAGTGAAATAAACCGCAATATGGGTCCAGCGTCACGCTGGTAAATTATAAATTTTCATCTATAACTCCTTTCCAACAAACATACCCCGTACTTTTCAGTACGGGGTCGAAATTATTTCTTTCTTGATTTTGCCTTTGCTTTTGCAGCGGCTTTTCTTTCAGCTTTTTTGTAGGCTTCCTCAATAAAGTAACGCTGTGCATCAACAGGCGGCTTATCATTTGTTTTATAAATATACGTACCGTCAGGAAGCTGTTTTCTTGCCTTGGTGTTATCGTTCAGCAGGATTTCAAACATTGTCCACAGACGTTTTCTTATTCGTTCATTGTAAACAGGTGCAGCAACCTCAACACGCCTTATTGTATTTCTTGTCATATAGTCAGCCGAGCTTATATAGATTCTGCAGCGTTCCTTTGTTCCGAAAATATAAATACGACTATGTTCAAGGTATCTTCCAACAATGCTTGTTACTGTGATATTCTCGGTAAATCCTTCAATTCCTGCTTTAAGGCAGCATATACCTCTTATTACAAGGTCAACCTTAACGCCTGCCTGTGAAGCCTCAATCAGCTTGTCTATAAGAACCTTATCACAAAGAGAATTGATTTTTGCGGCAACATATGCCGGCTCATCGTTCTTTGCACGGATTATTTCCTCATCAATCATTTCAATAATAGGGTTTCTCAGTGCCAGCGGTGCTATAAGCAGATGGTCAGCTTCTTCCACAAGACGATTTTCGCTGAGAGCGCTGAACAAGCCCTCGGCATCCTCGCCTATTTCCTGATTCGCTGTCATCAGTGACAGGTCAGTATAAAGGGTTGACGTTTTTTCGTTGTAGTTTCCTGTTCCGATTTGTGTTATATACTCTTTCTTTTTTCCGTTATTTCGTGTAATAAGCAAGAGCTTTGAATGAACCTTTAATTCCCTCGGACCGTATATAACAGTGCATCCGGCATCCTGAAGCCTTCTTGACCAGCCGATATTGTTTTCCTCATCAAATCTTGCACGCAGCTCCACCAGTACAAAAACATTCTTGCCGTTTTCAGCCGCATTGCACAGTGCTTCGATAATCTGACTGTTTTTTGCAAGGCGGTAAAGAGTGATTTTTATATCAGTAACCTTCGGGTCTTTGGCTGATTCGTTAAGAAGCTCTATAAACGGCTTGATGCTTTCATAAGGGTAACTCAGCAGTATGTCACGGCGCTTTATCTGTGACGTTATGCTTTGATTTTCAGATATGCTTTCAGATTTCTGTGGAGAAATTTTATCGAATTTAAGTGCCGGAACATCAAGCATATCCGAAATACTTCCGGCAAACGACAGGTCAAGCGGTGTTTTTAGATAGAATATATGCTCCATATCAAGAGTCAGTTTTTTGCACAGAAATTCCAGTGCCGGCTGACTGAAATTTTCCGACAGTTGAAGTCTTACAGGCTGAAGCTTTTTGCGCTTTTTACATATTTCCTCCATAACTTCACGAAAATCAATATCATGGTCGTAAAGCCCTTCCTCAACTGTTATGTCGGCGTTTCTTGTTACTCTTATGAGTGTTTTGTCGATGATTTTGTAATTTTTGAAAACAAGCGGAGCAAAATGCAGGATAAGATCCTCCGCAAGAATAAATCTTTTTTTGCCGTCAAGTGTAATAATACGGCTGAACTGTCCGCTTGCCGGAATCAGTCCAAGGCGTATTCCTGATTTTGACTGAAGCTGCAGAACACAGTATATTTCCTTGTTTTTTAAGAATGGAAAAGGAGTTTTTTTGTCTATAATCAGCGGTGAAATAAGCGGTTTTATTTCCTTTTTAAAATAGTTTTCAAGAAACTCACGTTCCTTAGTGGTTGCCGAGCGGAAATTAATTTGCTCAACATCATGGTCCATAAGCTCAAGCATTATATTTTTGTAGGCAATATCCTTCATAGGTTCAAGCTCGTTTACCTTATCGAATATTGCCGAAAGCTGCTGCTTTGCAGTCATTTTTGTTTTACTGTCCTTTTTCTTTGGACTCACAAGCATCTGGTCATAAAGCGAGCCTACACGCACCATAAAAAATTCGTCCAGATTGCTTTGGAAAATAGCAGCAAAGTTAAGCCGTTCAAGTAAAGGGACACGCCTGTCCTGTGCTTCTTCAAGTACACGTTCGTTAAATTTTAACCATGATAATTCCCTGTTGTCATAAACTGATCGCCCCATAGGTTTTTTCCTCCTGAATATATTATACAAATCTTTGTATATATTATACAATAAATTTACTGTATAGTCAAGAAAAATGTATGTAGAATTTACTGTCGGATAATTGTGAAAATATAAATTTTAATTAAAAATCTATTGTAAAATTTCAAAAAATATAGTATAATATAAGGTATCTATGAAATAAGCTGCAAAGCTTAAAGTATTAAGGAGGAAAAAATGGCAGGTTTATCTCTGACAAGGAATAAACTTTCTGGACCCAAAGAGAAATTTTCAGTAAAAAATCTTCCTGCATTTTTGGGACAGTGGTTTATCCGGAACAAATTTTATTTTCTGGCATTTGCCGTACCTGTAATAATCATGTATGTGGCATATGCTCTTTTCGAGGTCAGTCCTTATGGGGACAACTCAGTACTGGTACTCGACCTTAACGGTCAGTATGTTTATTATTTCGAGGCTATCCGTGACGCCTTCTGGGGCGAGGAAAGCATGCTCTACAACTGGTCGAGAAACTTATCGGGCGGATATATGGGTATTATAGGCTATTATCTTGCAAGCCCGCTTACTCTTATTCCGGTACTTCTTCCAAGAACAATGCTTCTGGGAAGCTTGTTGATTATGATTTTAGTAAAGCTCGGACTTGCTTCCGTAACCTTCAGCTACTTGCTTCAGAAATCAAAGGGCGTTGCACCCCTTCAGGCAACTGTTTTCTCAACTCTTTATGCTCTCTGTGCATACGGAGTAATTCAGGCTATGAACCCTATGTGGCTTGACGGTGTTTATCTGCTTCCGCTTATAGTACTTGGCGTTGAATATCTTATCGATGACGGAAGAAAGCTTAACCTTATTATTCCGCTTGCGATGATATTTGTATTCAACTTCTATATCGGTTACATTGTCGCAATATTCACACTTCTTTATTTTATTTTCTATCTATTTTCGGGCAGAAACGAAAATGGAAAGAAGCTTAAAGGAGAAGATTATTTCAACATCTTTATGAGGGCAGTGATAGCTGTCGGAACAGCGGTTTTATGCTCGGCATTCATGATTCTGTCCGTTTACAAGGCACTTGCTCTCGGTAAATTCGACTTCTCCGAGCCGGACTTCTCATTTACTACACAGTTCAATCCGCTTGATTTAATGACTCAGCTTCTTCCGGCACAGTATGATACGGTTGACGTTGACGGCTTGCCGGAAATCTACAGTGGTATGCTTGCTGTTGTAATGCTTCCGATATTCTATCTGAACAATAAAATTTCACTCAATAAGAAAATCGGATATTCATCACTTCTGATAGTCCTGTTACTGTGTATGTATATCAACCCTGTTGATATGGTATGGCACGGTTTCCAGGAACCTAACTGGCTTCCATATCGTTATTCATTCACATTCTCATTTGTTATGCTTATTATGGGTGCTACGGCATTCTCAAAGATCGAGGGAATCAAGGCTTCCGCTGTGGGCGGTTCTGCATTCTGTGTAGCAGCCTTTCTTGCGATTGCAGCTTCCAGAAAAGCCGAACACATTACATCCCGTGAGCTTGTTTTTGCAGTTTTATTTGCAGCGGTTTACTGTGTTGTAATTGCTGTTTGCCGCAACAAGAAGAAACTTCTTGCTGTTACAGCGCCTATCATTCTTCTTTGTGTAAGCTCGGTTGAGCTTTGCTATAATGCATACAACACTTTTAAGGATGAGGACAAAGACCTTGTATACTCTAAAGCAGATCCTTGGTATGCATTCATTGATAACGGGCGTGAGGTTACAAAACAGATTGACGCTTATAATACTCGCAACGGAAATGCAAACGACGGTTTTTACAGAGCTGAAAAAACATTCCACAGAACTGTAAACGATCCATCTGCACTAGGTCTTAAAGGTGTAAGCCACTCAAGCTCTGTCATGAATGCAAGAATTCTCAAATTCCTTGAGGCTATGGGCTTCTCGGCAAGCACATACTATACAAGATATGACGGCAATACACCTATTACCGATTCACTTCTTGGTATAAAGTATTCAATGGACAAGAACACTGTCGGTGATGACAATGCAAAGAGAATGACAAATGAAACCTATAATCCTATATTTGCATACAAGTATATTGACGAGAACGAAAAGGAAGCCGTTATTGATGTATATGAAAATCCGAATGTGCTTTCTCTCGGATATGCTGTTGACGAAACAGTAGGACGTATTGCAGCTCTTGGAAATGATGACGTATTTATGGGACAGAATATCCTGATGAGCTCAATTGCAGGACATACTGTAATAGAAAATGACCAGTTCAGTCAGTATCGTGAGTATTTCAAGAGAATGGATGTTAATCCAGATACATTCATTCTTAATAATGTAACAACTTCTCCGTATGGCGAGCAGACTATGTATACAGCCGGTGAAGATGGTGACCCGACTGTAAATATGCATATTACTGCTGAAACAGCCGATACAATATATATGTACTTCCAGACTGAAAACCAGAAGCAGGTAAATCTCTGGCTCAGTACAGAAAAAGATGAAAACGGAAATTATATTAACCATTCTTTTGTAGGCTCATATTTTGAAGGACATGACTATCATACAGTAAATCTCGGACAGTATGAACCCGGACAGGAATTCGAACTGCGAATGACTGTTGCAAATGAATATACAATTGTTAATAACTTCCATTTCTATTATTTTGACCAGGCTGCGTTTGAAGAAGATATAAACAAGATAAAGCAGCAGCAGTGGAATATTACAGATTTCGGCGGTGACAGCATTGAAGGTACTATCACAATCAATGAAGGACAGCTTATGCTGACATCTATTCCTTACGAAGAAGGCTGGACTGTTAAGGTTGATGGTGAAAAGGTTGAATTTTTCGATAAGGATTCATCTGAATATACTACAGCTGAACAGTGCTATACAATGTATGTAAATGCTCTTATTGGTTTAAAGCTTACACCGGGTGAACATACTATTGAAATGTCATATACTCCACCGGGACTTACAGTTGGTATTATTGCACTTATTGCCGGCATTGTCTGCGTAATATTTATTTACAGATATGACAAGAAGCACAATAAGGTTTTAATTGCAATGTATCGTGCAAAGAATGCACCTGCAAAGCAGACTGAAAAGAACGAAAACAACTCTGACGATGAAAATGCGGAAAAGGCAGAGGAAACAAGCGAAGATAAAACAGAAAGTGAAAATGAAGAAAAGCCTTCTGAAAATACATCTTCAAAAAAACCAAACCGCAAAAAGAAAAAGAAAAAAAGATAAGATAATGGGACGGTGAAAACCGTCCCATACAATTAAAGGCAAGGTGTTATTTATGGCAATGACTATTGTATACGCAGTGGGAAATAATCTGTATGTAAACATAACAAACAAATGTCCGTGCAGCTGTACTTTCTGTATTCGCCAGAACAGTGACGGCGCATATGGTTCAGACAGCCTGTGGCTTGAGCATGAACCGGAAGCAGAGGAAGTAATAGAGGCTCTGGAAAAGGCTGATTATAAAAAATATGACGAGATTATATACTGCGGATTCGGTGAACCTACCGAAAGGCTGGATTGTCTTAAAAAGACAGCCGCATATATAAAGGAAAACAGCGATAAAAAAATAAGGCTCAATACAAACGGTCTTGGTGACCTTATTCACGGCAAATCCACTGCATGTGAGCTTGAAGGTATTATAGACACCGTTTCAATAAGTCTTAACGCAGGTACAATGGAAGAATATATAAAGGTAACCCGTCCGAAATTCGGTGATAAGTCGTATGAAGCAATGCAGAAATTTGCGGCGGACTGTAAGAAATATGTAAACAATGTTGTATTTACAGTTGTTGACGTAATCGGTGAGGACGAAATATCTGCCGCACAGGCAATAGCCGATAAGCTTGGAATTACCCTGAGAGTAAGAAAATACGAGGGATAATGACTGCTTTTAAACTAAAAATATCATTTAAATAGGATAGTACCGCACATTTTTTGTGCGGTATTGTTTAATCAAAGCTTTGATTTGAAGCGCAAATGCCATTTTGGCGCTGAACCCATATTGAGGTTTAGTTCGCTCATAAATTTATATTTTTCTTTCTGTTTATATTCTTTACTTTTCTTGCTTGCACAAGAAAAGTAACAAAAGAATGCATACACTTTTTTCTTTTCTCGAAAAGAAAAAAGTTAGCAAAAAAGAAAAAATTCCTTACATAAATTTGTTGCTTAAATAATAATGT
>SVNU01000112.1 GCA_015066715.1 Ruminococcus sp.
AAACAGCAGAAAAGGCTTTTCTCACGGAAAGTCCTCATTGCTGATTTCAGATGATTACGGTGATACCTTCATCGAAAAGTCTGTACCATTCTGTTGCAACGGAAACGCTCCTGCACGTTCATCTGCCGAAAGGCTCGCATACAAAAATGGTAAACTGTTTTTCGGAAGTCAGGGTGAGGGTTTATGGCAATCTGCGGATAACGGAGAAAGCTGGACAAGACTTGATTTCTGTGAAGAAAATATTGTTTTTGTATGCTTTCCGAAGGGTACGGAGATAATGCTTGTTTCCTGCACAGGTGAAACTGCCGCTGACGGAAATAGCCGAGGACACACGCTATATGCAAGCTATGATTTTGGGAAAAGCTTTGAAAAGCTTGACATACCCGCTCCGCTTTATGATAAACGCTGTTCACACAATGGATTTGTTCCCTATGCTATTGCTTACTACGGAGAAAATGTTTATGTAACCTTCACCCACTCATTCCGTGAAAATCACTGGGGCGGATGGAATGACTTTGCCTGCGACAACGGCGGCGGCTTTGACGGAAGGCTATATCGTTACATAATCTCAGACGGAAAACTGATTTTTGCTGAGGATATGACACCGACAGCGGATGGTTTTACTGACTCAAATCTTAAACGCAAGCTACCGTTTGGTCTGGGTGGAATTGACGTACACAAAAATGTTATTGCGGTATGCTCCATCGGCGGTCACGGTGACAGCATTTTCATCTCACGTGATAATGGCAAAAGCTACAATATAATCCGAAGAACTGACACAGACAGCTTCCAAGTTGACGTACCGTACCTCAAGCCTGAATACAACGGAAAGCGTATACCGCTTCACTGGATGAGCTGTCTGCGTATTGACCCGTTCAACCCCGATTTTGCAGTGATTAACACGGGTACGGGAATTTTTGCGCTGAACGGACTTACAACGGATAACTATTTTGTATCCACGCTTTGCAGCGGTGTGGAAGAAACGGTGCATATGAACATATACAGTCTGCCTTCGGGTAAAAACAAGGTTATTGACCTTGTAGGCGATTTGGGCGGATTTGTGTTCAGCAACCTTGACGAGCCTTGCGAAAATTCCTTTGCAAATGAAAACGGGGACCGTTACATAACCTGTCTGAATGCAGATTTTCTGCAAAACAATCCTGACACATTCATTACAACCGCCCGCGGAAACTGGACGGGAGAAACCAAGGGTGGTGTAATCCTTTCGACAAACGGTGGAGAAAGCTTCACACATATTGGTTACCCTATGGGTATTTCCGACAAGCTTAATGAAGTATCCGAGAATATTCAAAAACCAAACTACAACAGTGGTTGGGCAGCGATAACTGCAGATGGCAGTGCAATTCTCTGGACCCTTGCCTATGAATATATGAAGCTTCCCTGTTTCTGTGCAGTCAGATACAACATTTCTGAAAAGAAATTCAGCAAAATAACCATATATGATTTGCATGGAAATGACATTTCCGAAAGTGAACTGCATATCAAGATTTTTACCGATCGTATCAACAGCTGCAAAGCATATGGATTTGGTGAAAATGGCCAGCTTTATATGAGTATGGATAGCGGTGCAAGCTTCCGTCAGCTTTCCGTTCCCGAAGCTTTTCCTTTATGCCGTATGTCAGGCATAGACGGATACAAGGGAGTGGAAATTCGCTTTCTTCCTGACTGCGAGGGCGTATGCTATGCAGCACTCTGCGAGAACGGCTTATGGAAACTGCATTTTAACGTGAAAAATGTTCATGCGGAGAGAATTACCGAAAAGGATGATTTTGTCAAGGCTGTTGGCTTCGGAACAGGTAACAGTGACAGCAAGCCTGCGCTGTTTATCTGTGGCAGAATTTTCGGCGAATACGGCTTATGGAAAAGCCTTGACAGCGGAGAAAGCTGGGCAAAAATCAATACTCCCTCACAAATGTTCGGGGGCATTGTTTCAATGGACGGTGACTTCAGGCACAACGGCAGGGTTTATATCGCTACAGGAACAAGAGGCGGAATTTATGGCGATGAAGATGCTTCCTGCAAATAACATTAAATATACAATGTTGTTTTACAACTTACAAAAAGCGTTGCCAATCAGTTATGAAACGCAACGCTTTTATTTATTGTTTAAATTTATATAAAAAACAGTTAATTATATTATCTCACTAATCACAATACAGTCCAGCCAAAAATCTTTATCCGCATTGTTCTGATCTCTCCTGCATATACATAGTAACAAATACTATGTATATGGATGACCGTATTCGAAAGCAAAACCCGTTCAGGACATTGAGGAACGCGCTGTGATACTTGGAAGATACGTGTTGTTACAAATCAGAAAATGCATTTTCAGAATACTTACCATTACATAGCAATTCGTTTTATATCGGTACAATCCATATTTAAAAGCTGAACTTTTTTTGTTCAGCTTTTTTATTTTCAAACTATTGACATACTGATTATGATGTGATATAATCCGAGGTAGTATAGTGATATATATGAGTATACCACCTAAGAACAGGAGTGCTATTGTGGAATTAACGCAGAACAGCGATAAGCTTATTTATATGCGGCTTAAAGAATGGCTGGAAGATGAAATCCTGTCTGGCTCATTCCCTGAAAACACGCAGATTCCTTCTGTTGCAGAGCTATCAGTAAGTTTCAAACTTAATCATATAACGGTGCTGAAAAGTGTGAATATGCTTTCAGACACAGGTATCCTCTACAAAAAAAGAGGTATAGGAACCTTTGTTGCAGAAGGTGCGGCTGAAAAAATAAGGAATGAACGCCACAGCGAATTTTATCAGAAATATATTGTATCAATGATATCGGAAGCCAAAAAGCTTGGGATAACAGCGGATGAGCTTCTTGAAATGACAGAAAGGGGTTATCACAATGAGTGAACTTATTATTGAAAACATTACTAAAAAATTCGGAAAGAATGTAATTCTTGACGATGTGTCAATGAAGTTTGAAACAGGGCATTGCTATGGACTGCTTGGCAGAAATGGTGCAGGAAAATCTACGCTGATAAACATAATTATGCAGCGTTGTCCGAGAAAGGTTGGAAAAATTCTTCTTGACGGCAAGCCTGTTGACAACAACGACAAGCTGATGTCAAGAATGTTCTGCATGAGTGACAGAGCGGTATATCCTGCTGAATTCAGGCTGAAAACTATTTTTTCAATTACTGATGCTATGTACCCGTCATTCGATATGGAGTACGCAAAAAGTCTTGCGGATTTATTCGGGCTTGACCTGAAAAAGCGTGTCGGCAAGCTTTCAACAGGCTACAACACGATTTACAAGGTAATTCTTGCTCTTGCATCAAATGCAGATTTTATCTTCCTTGACGAGCCTGTTCTCGGAATTGACGTAAATCAGCGTGAAGCGTTCTATCGTGAACTTGCAAGAAAAATCAGCGAAAGCGACTCCTGCTTTGTTGTTTCAACGCACATTATCGAGGAAATGCAGAACCTTATTGATACTGTAATAATTCTCCACGACGGCAAAATTCTTCTTACTGACGATACCGAAACGCTTATGACGGGGTACACTTCTGTTGCAGGCAAGGCTGAGCTTGTTGACAGTTTTGTCAGTGACAAGGAAGTGATAGGCAGCGAAAGCATGAGCGTATTCAAAACAACGCTTATCAAGGGTGTTCCCGAAGGAATTCCCGAGGGGATTACCTGCGAACAGGTCAACCTTCAGAAGCTTTTCTATTTTCTTACAGGAGGCTCTCCTGACGCTCCGACAAACTGATTACGAAAGGATTTGCATAAATGAAAAACAGAGTTTTAAATGGAATAGTTATGTCATTCCACGCTATGGGCTTCTGGATTTCTGCCGCTTTTATTGTCAGAATGATAATTGCTATTGCCAAAGTTTTTGAAATCGGAGATGATATTCGTTACGGCGATACTTTTGGTGATGGATATTCCGTTCTTCTTCTTTTTATTGCTGGTTTTCTTTCATACCGCAAGCATACCGGACTTTCTGTATCGGTAAATCTTTCGCCGTATAAAAGAGTCTTTTGTTTTGCTTTTGCTTCATTAGCTGTATCACTTTTATTCAGTTTATTGGACATGGTTATGATAAGATGGTATTTCACTGAAATATACGGAAAAGAATTGGTTCCCGACTTTGGAATATCAATGGAAACACAATCTGCCTTTTTATCTGTTAACAATTTAATTATGTTTTTTAAACTGACATTAACATATCAAATGTTTATGCTAATGGGGTATTATACCCAGCATATGCTTATCTGCAAACCATTTCGTCAGATATTCAGATGGGTATTTTTAGTTTTTTATTTTATTATAATATTTATTGATTCTTCTAATGAAATCGCAATGATGCTATATGCATTAATTATTTTACTGCTATCAATTATTTTTATAATCAAATTGGAACCAACTATTTTCGGAATCTTGGTATTCTTAGCTTGCATGATTAACATCGTTTCCGTTTCTATTTTTGCAGCAATAATTCTTTGGACGATATTTGTCGATGTAATTGCACACCAGATTAATAAAAACAAGACAAAATTACCTCAGGAAAAAAGAAAGGGATTGACAATATGAACAGACTGAAAGCGACAATGCTATGTACTTTTTCTCTTGCAAAGGGCAGGATTATCGGTTTGGCAATCCTTGAAGCAATTATTACCGCTGCAATGATTGGAGTTAATTCATTTATTACAGAGCGTAACGCATTGGAACAGCCGAATCCTGAAGCTATTCGCATTTTTTTCGGCAATGACCTGCCAGTGCTGCTGTTTATGTTTACATACGGACTTTCCTTCTTTGAAAAGCATACTTCATTCTGCGTTTCAAATTCCGTTTCAACAAAATACCGCATCATATCTCAAAGTGTATACGCAGGCGGACTTTGTCTGATTGCGGCTGTTTATGACTGCATAAGCCGTCAGCTGATTTTTGATGTAAAAGCTTTTTCGAGTGTTGAAATGCTTCGTTTCTTTGTTTGCGGAGGTTATCTGAACGAGAAATTTATTCTGTCTGCAATTTTTGAAAACGTTGTATTTTATGCAATGATTTTCTCGGCAGGGTATCTGATCGGTTCAATCAAATACGAAAAAAGCGGCAGGTATGTACTTGGCGCAATGGCATTGATTGCCGCTATTCTGTGGGGTGCAGTAATTCTGGGACGTTTCACATGGATTAACCCTGTTGCTTGGATTGTGGGAACAATTCCTGCAATTATGCTGGATAACAGCCTTACAGCATTTCTCTTGTTTGCGCTGACATCAGCAGTCATGCTTTTATTTGCATACAGAAGTGTTATTCCGTTCAAATCAAAAAAGTCTGAGGTGAAGTGACATGATAAAGAAACTTACAGCAATATTTGCAGCGCTGACAATAGCTTTATGTCTTTGCGGATGTGATTATGAAGATTATCCGTCTGCATTCAGCGAACAGCTCTATATGATAAAAAAGTATAATCAGTATGATTTTGAAGTCAAGTACACAGATAACGACATAATTGACAAATGCTTTGAAGAAATAACTGCCGGTCCGTTGGTTTTATCACTTCCGATGAACGCAAGCGACCTGCCTGACGATGTCACACTTGAATTTGACAAATACTACGAACACACAAATTCCTACAACGGTTTCAGAACTGTACTTACAGATATTTTAATTGGCGAAAATGATATCGGAAATGCAACAGTCCTATGTAAAAACGATGACGATTTCAATAATGGTACTATTGTCGCCTTAACAATTTATTCAACATATGTCAATGCTTCCGCAGGTGATTGGTCACTTGATATGACATTTGATGAAATTGATACCATTATGGGCTTTGACGGAAACGGCGGAAATAAATACATATATTCCTCATCTGACGGGAAATCGGTTTATTTTTCTAATTTTTATGATGGGGTAGAATATCCCGATGCAGTATGTATTTCGACAATTCCTGAGTTATGTGCATATCATTTACTTTATTGAGAGGTGCAAAATGAGTAAGCTTAAATTCAGATTTCTTTTTTCATTTCTTGGTATTATAATTGCAACCGCCTTAATTGTAACATTCAGAACAGGAAACGGTGTTAATGAAGTGCTTGAAGCAAAAATAGCCGCTCAATCCAACAGTGAAAATATCACTTTGATTGAAAATAAAGCTGAAAGAATGGAAATACCACCGCTTCCGACTGAGCATACCGAATATACCTATGAGGATATGAACCATATTTATATCAATGGTGTAAAATATGATTTCCCGTTAAAGTATAGTGAGCTGCCTGATGAGTTTGATATATCTCTTATAAAAATATCTCCCGACGAAAAAGCAGCAGAAAAAGGTATCGAACGTTATAGCTTTATGACTGCCCTTTATTACAATAATATCAGTTGGGCATGTGGCTTTTTTTCTTCCGATACAGATGTATATGACAAGAACAATGTTGTTATAGATTCGTTCGTATTTATGGGATTTGATAAAAGTGATTATCTGCCACAGGTTGTCATAGGCGGAGTTGACGTTTATGATGCTGACCCGATTGCGGTGGATCGTGCTTATGGATATAATATAAAAGATTATTACTGCTCACGATATGCTATTGAAGCGGCTGACCCAGCTTATGAATATAGAATTAGCATTTTTTCTGATACAATAACTCTTTTCGGATATTATCCCAAAAGCGACAGCGAATACATAGGTATTGAACTTACAACAGATAAATATTATCTCCCCGAAGATTATCGCATTGAATATGATGCCGTAAACAATGAATTGGAGTACACTCCTATTCCTGAGAAAAATGAGGAATTCAAATCTGCTCTTAATAATCTGACAATTCATGACCAGAAAATAACGCTCCCTTGCACAGTGAATGCTTTGCTTTATGCATTAAGAGGAACAGGTGCACATCTTGAAGAAATAAAGTATCCGAAATATCAGGAAGGCTATGATGTAATAAAATGCGAAGCAAAACTGATAACAAACACAGGACTTTTTCCGATGGAATTTCTTATTACTCCCGGAAAGGGCATTGGTGACGCACAGGTGTCAATGATTTCTGCACGGGGTAATTATTCTCAATATATGCAAATCAATGGCATCGATGATTCGGAAAATGGCCTTGATCTTGATTACCACAACGAACTCGGAGATGCACTTACTCCATATGGATACAACAATATCTATATATATGGTGATGATTTATATGTTTACTATTGGGGCGGAAACACAACGATTTTTGAGGAAGAATAATACTTTAAATGCAGTTATCAGATCAATAATACACAGACAATCGTTTTGGGATTAAACTTTTCTCCCCCGCATATACATAGAAAGAATAACTATGAAATTTACTTTGTAAATTTAAGGGGTTGACCGTATTTGAAAGCAAAACCCGTTCAGGACATTGAGGAACGTGCTGTGATTCTTGGGAGATACACATTTTGTTATTTTGTAGGTA
>SVNU01000113.1 GCA_015066715.1 Ruminococcus sp.
CTTTTTCTTGCAAAGCGTCCCCTCTTGAAAAACAGCCCACCGGGCTGTTTTATCAATTCACCCCTCGTAAATGCGCCTTCGATAGGGGATTTTCGCTCACTGCGGTGAGCGACCAAAGGCTCTTCCTTTGGATTCCGCCAGCATTTTTGAAAAATTGCTGGACCAAAAAACTTTTGGTTTGAAATTCAAAAAACGACTTTTTCGACAAACTGAAAGCCCGTATTTACGGGCTTTTTGTCACCCTGACGCAATAATTTGAGAGTTCAAAACCATAGATGAAATCACCCTTGTTACAGGATTTGAACCGGTGAATTTTCGCAGTTCAAACATTAAAGAGTGAATCAGGAGATATTCACCCCGAATTTAAAATTAGATAGTATACAAATATTCAAAGACCGTTTTGTCCGGTATCACGAATTAAGTGATACTGAATAAAGCGGTCTTATTTTGTTTCAGGAGCTGGCAGACATTTTTTAAAGACGCTTAAATAAAAGAACGGAGGAAAATTAAATAAAAAAATTAAAATTCAACAGTACACTCAATCACAAGCAGAATGATTGTCAAACTTACGAAGTCGAGATTGAAAATGTAGTTTCATCAAATCTTTGATTCGAATTGAAACACAAATGCCATTTTGGTACTGGAACCATATTTTATATTTAAAAGCAAGTAAATGTTTACGATAATTTTATTTTTGCATTCGAATTTTATATAGATATGAATGCTTCTTCTGCATTAGCTTGAGCTGATTTTAATGTTTTGATTTCATATTCTAATACTTTTAATACTGTGTCTTGTGCATCGTGTTCTATGGCTGAAATTTAAGGAACTAAATTATGAAAAAAATTACAGTAGTTATTTTATTATTATGTTTTATATTTATGACTTCCTGTAAAACAATAATAGAATGAAAAAATTATTTCGTGAACACCCTATCAACTTCTGAACCTTTGGTTCTAGACAGCTGATAGGGTATCTTATTATGTCTTTGTTTGTTGATGAGTAAAAGCATCGCCTGTGTCACTATTTTAGTAATGCAGGCGATGCTTTTATACGTATATATCAGATTTAAATTTCCTTGTGTACATTTTTTACAGTTGGTTTATAATCTTTTGCATGGTCAGAATATTTTCATCGTTTTTATAGGCGTAGCTGATATTATCCATTGTTTTTTTTGCTATGAAAATACCAAGTCCGCCGATTTGTCTTTCTTCGGCGGAAAGGGTAATATCAGGATCGCTTTGTTTTAGTGGATTGAAGGGAATACCCTTGTCGGAAATCTGAAAAGTAGCTATATTAGTGTTGCTGTCAAAACCAAATCCGACTCTGACATATCCTTTATTCTGACCATAAGAATAGCATGCAATATTTACAAATATTTCTTCTATTGCCACGGAAATTGACATTATTTTTTTGGCAGGACAATTTATCTTTTCAAGTTCACTTTCTATAAATTCAAGTACCTCATTCAAAGCATTTTTATCTGCCGGAAATATCTTTTGAGTCATTTTTATCACCTATACCTTCGTTTTCTGAAATGTAATCAAATATCAGCATTGTAATATCATCAAATTGGGGAGCTTCGCCGGCAAAACGGTCAATATCAGCTTTTAATCCTGTAAGAAGTGTCTTTGGACTATCTCCATTATGAGCGTTCATATAGCTTATGAGCCTTTCGTCGCCGTAAAGCTGCTGCTCTGTATCGGTGGCTTCTGTAACACCATCGGTATACAGAAAAATTCTGTCGCCCGGAGAAAGCGTCATTTCGTTTATACGGTATTTTATTCCCTCCATCCCTGCAAGAACAAAGCCGGGACGTGTTTTTAAATATTCCGGTTTTCCGCTGCAGATGATAATTGGTGGGTTATGTCCTGCATTTGCAAACTGAAGCTTTCCGGTATCAAGGTCTAAAATACCCATCCATGCTGTTACAAACATGCCTGATTCGTTATTCAGACAAAGCTTTTCGTTAGCCCTTGTAAATATTTCATTGACGGGCATGCCGTTTTCAGCCAGATCCTTGATTATTGTTTTTGAAGTCATCATAAACATTGCTGCCGGAATACCTTTTCCTGAAACGTCGGCAACGAGAAATGCGGCTGTATGGCTGTCAAGCATGTAAAAATCATAAAAGTCACCGCCGACTTCCTTTGCGGCTGTCATACATGCATATATATCAAATCTCGTCTGATTCGGATACGGAGGGAATTTCTGCGGAAGCGCCGAAAGCTGAATTGTCTTTGCATATTCAAGCTCCTTGTCAATTCTTGCAGCTGCTTCTGCAATGTAATCTTTAAGTGTAGCAACTGTGGAATTTATGTCATCAGAAAGTGAAGAAAATTCCTCGTTTGAGCGGACGTCAACTGTAACATTCAGATTACCGTTGGTGATTTGTCCGAGTGTATTGTTTATTTTATGCAGATTATTGATAATTATTTTTTTAATAAGGAAATATATCAGGACAAAAAGTGCACCAAAAATAATCATCAGCATAAATGTGCTGAGATATGTTGATGCATTGCGCATAAACATGGTTTCGCTTACCGGCATTGCTCCGATTATATAATAGCCCTCCCGGAAGGAGTAGGCGAAGCAGTATGGAGTATCGTATACATTTGATTCGTATATCGTGTTTTTACTCATTGAGTCGGTATTAATTGATATGCCTATCTCTGTCAGATTTTTACCATTGAATTCATCTTCGGAAATAATATTGAAGCTTTCATCGCATATGGCAACGAAGCCTTCAGTTCCGACATGACGGTTTTTAGTGGCATCGATGATAAAGCTGTTGATGTCCTGCCGAAAATGGGTTGAATCATATCCTACTTGTATAAAGCCGCCGTCAGGAAGTGTTACACCTGCGTATTTTCTTGAAAGTGTCGGGTCAAATGAGGTGGGTTGGTAATTTTGAACATATTCGGTTTGACCTTTAAGAAGTACAGTAAATTCAGCCGATTGTCTGCCACTGTACATATCATATCCTATAAAATCAGGTAAGGTTGAACCGGTTATAATTCCATTTTTATCTATTACATTTATTTCGTCAACATTCTGCGTCTGTGCAAGAGCTGTCAGAGCCTGTGTATCAATGGCAGGATTTTTCAGAAATTCATTTTTAACAAGGTGTGTAACACAGAGAAGATTTTCGTCAGAGGCCTCTGTAATATCATTGTTTACATCCTTGATATTCTGTATTATTATTGACTGCGCATTGGACTCTGACATGAGACTTTGAAGATTGAATGTAAAAATACCAGTAACAGCGTAAGCGGTCAGTATGCAGACAAGAAGCCATCGCTGAAATGTCTGTGAAATACGTTTTTCCTTTTTTGTAAAATGCGACTTTTCACGACTGATAACTGATATAATCAGAATTGATATGCCCACTGCAAGGGAATTGGCAATTACCATTGGAATTGTACATTCCTGAACAAAGCTGAAAGCGTATGTAGGGTCATCATGGTTTGTTATAAAAATCATCAGCATATGAATAACTTCGCATACTATTGCAATTCCGAAGCCGTATGTCCATGCAGGCTTTTTATTGTCAAACATATATCTGCGAAGTGCGGCTGCAATAAGTCCTGCGAGTAATGTTGAAACCGAGCAGGCTATTCTCGTATAGGTGCCTGCGCCCCAGTATACCGATAAAAAGCGGTAAACAGCACCGATACAGCCGGCAATAATTCCGGAGGGAGCACCGAAAACAAGTCCGGCTGAAATTGGCGCACAGTCACGTATATTTATTATTGCACCGTCAATTTTTACGCCGAATTCAGAGTAAAAAACCGCCATCAGTCCAAACGTTATGCCGATGATGCATTGTTTCAGGGCAGGCTTGCATTTGCTGAGGGAAGTATGTCTGTCTACAAGATAAATTAAAGTTGTGAAAAGAATATTCATTGATACGGGTATTATAAGCTTCATTTTACATCTCCTTGCAGATTTTCATATATTTTTTTACCCCATGAGTATTTTGCACAAATGCCGAATAAATCAAGGGAACTGTATACGGCACGTTCTGTACGGTCGGTTATCGGCAGCTTTTCGGGGGATGGTATTTTTGAATCGTCAAGAATTACCGCACTGAATTCAAATCCTTCTTCAAAGCTTCCGACTTTTCCGAAGAAATTACCGCCGCCCTTGGTTGCAAGGTAAAAAGCTTCTCTGAATGTAAGTGTGCAATCCTTTTTACCAGAAATATGACAATAATGCTTTGACATCTGTACTGCATTTCGGATTGCTGTAAACATCGATTCGGTATGGCCGCCTGCAACATCACTGCCAAGTCCTGTATTAAGACCTATATCAAGATATTTTTTCATAGGTGCAATACCGGAGGAAAGATTGGTGTTTGAAGCAGGGCAGTGGGCTACAAAAACGCCGTTTTTCTTCATTCTCTGTATTTCTGCATCGGCGGAATAAACGCAGTGTGCCATAATTGTTTTTACCGGCTTTCCCGAACTCTGTTCCTTTCCGAAAAGACCGTAGCTGTCATAGGCATCGCCATAAAATTCCGCTTCGGGTACAAGCTGCTTTACAAATTCAATTTCGCTTTGATTTTCGGAAAGATGTGACTGAACGGGCAGGTTGTATGCTGTTTGTAATTCCCCTAATTGCTCAAGCAACTTGGGAGTACAGCAGGGGATAAATCTAGGAGTAAGAATCGGTTTTGTCCGTTCATATCTGCCGGCAGTATTAGTAATCCAGCCAAAGGTATCAAGCACTGAATAGTCAGCAGTCGGTTCACGAAGTTCCTCGGGCGCTTCACGGTCCATATTGACTTTGCCGACATAGCTTACTATACCTGTTTTTTCCATAAGCTCCATTAATATTTCAGTAGCTTTTCTGTGCCTGGTAGCAAAAATGCATGCATGTGTAGTTGCACTTTTTTTCATAGCCTCTGCAAATATTTTATAGGCTCTTTCTGCGTAATTGCAATCGGAATACTTTGCTTCCTCAGGATAAGCATGATTCTGAAGCCATTCCATAAGCTCCATATCCATTCCCATGCCACGAAAAGCGTATTGTGGAGCGTGAATATGCAGGTCAACAAGTCCGGGAATTATAAGCTTGCCGCTGTAGTCATGCAGCGGAAGGGATGAGTATTCAGATGGAAGTGTTTCATATACTCCCTTTGATTTTCCGTTTTCGCATACTATATAGCCGTTTTCTGCCGTTTTCATGCAGTCAGGCGAAACACTGTAACATATATCTCCATGAAGAACAAAGGCTTCAGGCTTCTCTGTTTTTACCGCAGAAGCTTCCGATTTTCGTGATATTTCGTAAAGGGAGTTATCCAAAGTATCTGCAAGAGCCATAATGGCATCGGGTATTTCCGGATCAAAATCCATATACCAGTCAATACTTTCAAGGATATATTTTTGCTTGAAATGATTGTCTGTAACTATTGCTGAACGGAGATTGTCAAGACGGTCGGCGGCTTTAACTGCCTTTGCAATGGGATTATTTTTTATACCCGATATATATTCTGACATGTCGTATCCCTTTTGCTTGGTCAGAAGCTGTACAGCCTTAAGAACCTCCGTGCCGCCAATTTTTTCTATTTCCGATTCTTTGGCGTCGGTATCTTCAAGAAGGTCATGAAACAGTCCTGCTATCTGATAATCAGTACCGTAACCCTTTTTTTGCAGCATTTCTGCAACATTGCAGGGGTGGGTTATATAGGGCTTGCCGCCTTTTCTGAACTGTCCTTCATGCATTTGTGTCGCATATTTATGGGCAGCCTTCAGCTTTTCTTTATTATTCATACTTTTTCCTCTGATTATTTGTTACCGTATTTTTCAAAGAGATTTTTTGCCTGACTTACAGCACGGTCTTTGCTTTTTATAGCCAATGAAATGAATTCAGCCGCCTGTTTTTCAGTGTATTCACTTGTGATAAGCTCTGCACGGCAGAGAAAACGCAGTGCAATGTTTGATGAAAGAATGTCAAGCTCTGTGCCTTTAAGGGTATCGGATGCAATTTTAAATGCAAGCTCCTTATTTCTTTCGAACATTTCCTGAAGCTGACCTATAGTTTCAATTTTCAGCCAGTTAAGAAGTGTTATGTAGCTTTCAGGGTCTATATCGCATATTTCGGAGTTTTCAATATCCGAAAGCTGTTTTAAAAAAGCACGCATTTTTTTGTTTCTCATCATATATTCATTGAGAGAAATTATATCAATATGAACATCACCTGCATTGTCATTGATGATTTTTTCACGGGTTTCCTCAACATAGGTGCTTATGCTGTCTCTTGTGCGTACAAACTCGTCATCGGCTATTTCAAGCAGTCCTGCAAGACGTGCAAAATATCTTCTGATTGTTCTTGGGATTCCGAACTGACTTTTGTATCCGAGGTCATGTTCAATTGCTGCCCAGGCATGCTGTAAAATAGTACGTATCTGAATTTCAAAACGCTTGCTGCAAAGCTCCTGAGAATATCCCGAATCTGATGGGAGCTTACAGGTATAATGAAGGGAAAGGTAACCGAAGGTATCCGCCTTTATAAGCGCACGTTTATCAGAGGAATGCTGCCAGTCAATATCAAACGCTTCCTCAATAAGCTTTCCTATCCTGTCGACATCATCACCGAAATAGCAGATGATTCTTGCACCGAGAATATCTGTCAGGTCAGAAAGCCTTTGATAGTAGTCGCCATTTTTATAAAGCTTTCCTTTAAGGCTTTTTTCGCTTTTTACACGATGCTCAATATTTGTTACAGGAATACCCGAATCCTTTATAATATTATTAAGTGTGCTGCTTACAGCCTCCTCAAGCTGCATGTATATTGTTTTTTCTTTTTTGTATTCATCAACTATCATTTTGTTTTTGATGTTCATTATTATTCTCCTTAATTTAATAATTTTATATTATAACATATAAACAATGACGAAACAATGACAATTCACCGTATGTGTAAAATTTTCGTAGGCAGATAAATTTGTATTTACCAGCGTGACGCTGGACCCACATTGCGGTTTATTTCACTTATAAATTTATATTTAGCTTTCTATTTATATCCCTTACTTTTCTTGCTTGCACAAGAAAAGTAACAAAAGAATGCATACACTTTTTTCTTTTCTCGAAAAGAAAAAAGTCAGCAAAAAAGAAAAAATTCCTTACATGAATTTGTCGATTAAATAATAATGTTTCCCTGTACCTGTCAACTTCATAATTGCAAAGTTAAAAGTCCATTTATAGATGGTTGCAATTAAAATAGAATTTGTAAGTTCGAAACTTCAAGCTTCCTCAAGCTATAGCTTAATTTGCGGGGAGAACTGTGTTTTATGCAGACTATCTGCAACAGTTTGCTTTTTATCGGGTATGGTAGTTCTTTTAATGGGAAACAGTATGATTGTATTTTAAATTATGACGCTTCAA
>SVNU01000114.1 GCA_015066715.1 Ruminococcus sp.
AGTAACTTTACGAGTTCCATTTCCTTTTCATTCAAACCGTGTGTTCTTGTTTTCATACTTTTTACCTCCAAGTTTTTATTTACTTGTGGGTATTATTGCCATTTACACGGTTTGATATTCGGACTTGAGATACGTTTTGAAATATTGCTTTGTGTTGTTCCAAGTATTTCTGCATAAGCAATACACAAATCTGCCTGTCCATATCCGAACAACTTTCATAGTCGGCATTTGCTATTGCTTGTTCCTCAACACGCATTGTGTCATTGGCAATCTCTCTGTTCAGGCCTTCATAGGAAACGGTTTTTGTCTTGCTGCGTGAATGATTCCACTTTCTGGCATGGTCTATCTTCGGAAAGTTCTGTGCCTTATTTTCATTAAAATCACTGTCTGCTGTAAATTCTTCCGACAGCTTAAGCATTGTTTCAAAGTCAACAGTTTTCATGAGTGCATTAACGGTATTGTCAAGGCACTCATCACCATCAACACCATTTTCAAGAGCAGGGTTCACAATGTTTTCCATGATATTGTTCAGAGCAGTTTCATCATTGAGAATTGCAATAACATTATCTGTCACAATACCTTCAAGCCTATCACGAAGCAACTCCGTTGGGAAGTCGCCACTGTAACATGACGACGGGTGTTTTTGTCCCATTGCCTTTGCATTCTCCTGCCACTTTTCATCCATAAGACCTGATATGTAGCTATGCATCTCAAGCTCATCGGGGTTATACTTTCGCTTATCGCCAACTGGCATTGTTGTAAAATCATTACGCCGAAGCTGTTCCCGAAGATCATCGAGGGTTATGCTTTCCTTGCTGAATAAATCTATCATAATTTCTCTCCTTTGTTTTTTGTGACATCTTTATTTTAGTAAAAGTGGTGTACAATTGGTGGGACAGAAAAGGACGGGGTGACCTGTGGGGAGTTGAGAAAGTCAAATTTATATAGAACAAAAACATTTTTATGTTTTATTGATTTTCTTATTGCAATGTGTTATAATTAATGTAATTTATAATTCAAGTTGCTATCATATATTTCGAGGAATAAAAATGCATATTATCTATATAGAGTTTGGGATATCAAAATCAAAACAATATTCAAAAGCGTGCGAATTAGCCAAACGCTTGCCTAATTATACGCTAAGCAAAGCTTGTATAAAATGTTGGATAGATGATGTGAAATCATTTATTATATTCCAGAATGAGATTCGTGCTTTATTTAACATAGTGAATAAATGGAAAAGTGCAAATATTGAATTTTATGGGAATAAATACAAAAGCATGTTTGACTATTATGATTTTCTTGATGAGTTAAAATCGAAATCTGGAAAATACGAACCAGTAATCACATCAAATCGTGATACTGTAGCCTTAGGTTCTGTAACTTATGAGGATTTACCTCTTCCGTTTATTTATTATCCGGAATTATACGGTGCTTTTTTTGCTTTTTGTGAAGATATCGGCAAACAAATATATTTTTGCGAATGCGAAAGAACAGCTATTGAAAATTATATTAAACTTAAAAGAAACAATCAACTGTCTAAACACGACAATTATCCTCTAAGCCCTCGTTATTTTCCAAAAACTATTTCCCAAATTTCGATTTCTTACAAAGAAAATCCTATAGAGGCTTTTGACTTTAAACCAAACATTTGTTTTCGTTGCAATAATAAATTACCAAGTAAAAAATTCTGTCATCAAATGTATGGTGGGAAATTCAAACAGAATTATGGATGGTATATGGAGCAAGAAAAACTAAAATTGGGTTTAGATTATCGAATTTTAGAAGAAAATAATATTTCGTTAGAAGATTTTGTTCGTGAACAATTAGGATTCCCTAAAGTAGGAGAAGCATGGATTAGCGAAACTTTACTGTTTAAAATAATTAAAAGGCTATATCCTAATTATGAAGTATTGCATCATTATAGGCCCAAATGGTTAGAAGGACTTGAACTTGATATTTATATCCCACAGCTTAAAATGGCCTTTGAATATCAAGGAATACAGCATTTTAAGGCCATAAAACATTGGGGTGGCACAGAACAATTAAAAAAACAACAAGAACATGATGAGCGAAAGAAAAAAATATGTGATAATTTAAAGATACTTTTAATTTGTGTTAACTATGACGAAGAATTAACCGAAGAACATGTAAAAAATAAAATTACTCTCTCAATGAAATGATTCTTCCAACAACGTTACACTCTCATTAGGTTCCAATGCGAGAGCGTGCAGGTTCAAGTCCTGTCGCCCGTACCAAATAAATCGTCGTGACCTCACTCTGAGGTCATGGCGATTTTTTTGTTATACGGTTCAGGAATTGAAACTGCAAGGTTCGTAAGTCCTGGTGCCCGTACCAAAGAAAAGCACCGACTGCACAATTTATGCAGTCGGTGCTTTTCTTCTGTTACAAATAATCTGTGTCCATACTGCTGTAAACTGAGGATTTAAACAGTTTGCTGCATCTTAAAAGCTGATTTTAAATTCCGCGCTAAGCTCAGGAATGGGCAGACGATACTTTTCCGCAAGCTCGGGTCCGCAGGAATTTGAACCTACACCCGCCATTTTATAGTCGATACAGATTACATTGTTTTCACACTTTTCAAGCTCGAAATTGTGACGTTTTCCCGCAAGCTCTTCCTGCGTGTACTCCGAAGCGTTGAACGAGAAATCTTCACCCGCCTCAAAGCGGATTACCGTATTTCCGTCTGTGAGCTTCATATATTCACAGCCATAGTGTGACGAATTTTCCTGGGGTCTTGTATAATCCTCGTGCATTTTGCTTATTGAAGAACTGAAATTACCTATGTACGAAGCTCTGTGCTTGTCGATATAGCTTTCGTATGGTCCATAACCGAAATATTCAACCCTATCAAAGCTTTTCGGCACAAACAGGCGTAAACCAAAGCGCGGGAGGAATGTAACCTTATTTGATGTTTCAATGGAGCATTTTATAAAAAGCTCGCCATTTCCGTTTATTTCATACTCAACATCAGCATAAGCAAAAGGCTGATGTATACTCCAGCCAAATGACATTTTTACCGCAATTTTCAGGCTGTTTTCCGATTCATACACATCAGTGCTGTAAACCTTTGTGATGTAGTCGTTGAGATGCGCTCTGTACCAGTCGCCCTTCATTACATCATTATCGGTAGGCGCGCGGAAGAAATTGAACTCCATAGGTTTTGAAAGAATTTCAGAACCATTCTTTTTAATTGAAGTGAAAACGCCTGTACGTTTACTTAAAACAAGCCCGATGTCATCTGCTGTAATTTTTACATAAAGCGGCTCGTTAACGTATGTTACAGCTCCGCCGCTGATTTTTTTAGTTTCGGGCTTAACCTCGCAAAGCTTAAGCTGGTCAAAACAGATTTCATAACCTTTTTCACACCAGGGCGTGTCATTTTTCGCTGTAAAGACAAAACGGATATATGCGGTTTTTTCATATTTTTCAGCCGCAGCAGGCACCTCAACCTCAGCATTTCCCATAGGAGGAACGCTGAACTCAAGTCTGCCCTCGGAATATACGCCTCCATCGTATGTAATTTCGTAAGACGCGTCAAGAATATCCTCAGCATTCACAAAATTCAGGAGATTTCTGAAAATGAATTTACCGTCACCGCTTCCCTTTTCAACCCTTATAGGGCGATAAACTTGTTTTAATTCCAGAAGACCTGTGTGCGGATGTCTGTCAGGGTAAACAAGTCCGTCCATACAGAAATTTCCGTCGTTATGTCTTTCGCCGAAATCGCCGCCGTAACCGAATTTTTCCCTTCCGTCTGCTGTCTTTCCGAGAGAAAATCCGTGGTCACACCATTCCCATACAAAGCCGCCGCAGAAGCGTTCGTCGGAATGGAACATATTATGATAATCCTCAAGGTCTCCGGGGCCGTTTCCCATTGCGTGACAATATTCACACTGAATGTAAGGACGTTTTTCGCTTTCATCTTCAAGAAACTTCTGCATATCCTCAATCGAAGCGTACATCTTGGAAACCACATCAAGAACATCATCAGAAGTATCATCAAGCTTGTGCGTGCTTTCGTAATGAACAAGTCTTGTGTTATCCCCAGTCTTTATGTATTCGGCGGCAGCACGCAGATTTGTTCCGTATCCGCTTTCGTTACCGAGCGACCAGAACATAACACAGGGACGATTTCCGTCGCGTGCAACCATAAGCTTTGCACGGTCAATGACAGCGTTTCTGAAACGCTCGTCGCCCGCAAGAAGAGCTATACCGTCATAACCTTTCGACCACTTAAAATCATTGTATACCTCGACGCAGCCGTGCATTTCAAGGTCAGCTTCGTCAATAACGTAAAAACCATATTCATCGCAAAGCTGATAAAAAACGGGAGAATTAGGATAATGGGAGGTTCTTATGCCGTTTATGTTGTGACGCTTCATAAGGAAAAGGTCGGTTTTCATCTGTTCAACCGACGCATAATATCCCGTATCGGGATAACTGTCGTGTCGATTTACTCCGCGGAATTTTACCGCTTTTCCATTGATTTTAACGACTCCGTTTTCGATTTCAATTTTTCTGAAGCCTACCTTTTCGCCGATGATTTCGCTGTCTGTTTCGATAACAAGATTATAAAGATACGGCGTTTCGGCAGACCACAAACGGGGGTTCTCAACAGGAATTTTAACCCTCGTATTCTCTCCTGTACTGCCTGAAAAAATAACATTTCCTTCCATATCAGAAAGAGTGATTTCAGCACATATACCACCGTCGTATGCAAAATTTTTGTAGGGATATGCTATAAACTCAAGTACCGCGGATTTCATATCGTCGGAAAGCGTTGTTCTGATGCGGTAATCCTCAAGCCTTTTTTCAGGGCGTGACATAACATATACATCACGGAAAATACCTGAAAGCCTGAATTTATCCTGATCCTCGAGATATGTCCCGTCACACCACTTCAGTACAGCAACAGTTATCTCGTTTTCCCCCTCGTTAAGCATATCGGTTATATCAAATTCAGAGGTCATGTGTGAAACCTGTGAGTAGCCCGCAAATCCGCCGTTTATGTAAAGATAAAAACAGCTGTCCACACCCTCAAATGTAAGAATTTTACGCATACCGTTGGGAATAAAATTATAGCTTCTGCTGTAAACGCCGACCGGAATATCGTCAGGGACATAAGGCGGGTCGTATGTTATCGGATAGCAGACATTTGTGTACTGTGGCTTATCGTAGCCGTGAAGCTGCCAGTTAGCGGGAACCGGGATAGTTTTCCCCGATTTAACGGAAATAAAATCATCGGGCATATCAACTATACTTTCATAGTAACTGAATCCCCATTCACCGTTCAAAAGCTCAAGACACCCTGAATTATACCTGCTCTCAAAAGGATTCTGAGATTTTTTAAAAGGAATAAAATAGGAATGATTCGGAAGTGTTCCGATATGAAGAGCTTCGGGGTTTTCATGGTAAACCATTTTGCTTTTCGGTGAGCCGCTTTCAGAAATTAACGAGATATCCATAACAATACTCCTTTGCAAGGCTACACCGCATAATTATTGTCGCGGGATTGCCTCAAGTAATTTTGTATCTTTATATTACACCCATTTGACAAATACGTCAATAGATGATATTATTAAAATATAACAATATGAACATCGGAGAAAAAATAATGTATTTTTATGATTTCCCTATCATCAGCAATGAGAGCAATCTGCCTGTTTTCCTTGTTACTATGGGTCTGCACGAATTACAGCCTCATATCGAACGTGAAAGCGGATACCCATATCCGCAGATTTTGTATTCTACAAAAGGGACAGGCGTTTTTATTTATGAAAACAAAAAAATTGAAATCAGACCATACACCGCGATTTTTATTCCCGCAGGATTAAAACATTCCTATTACCCTACCGACGAAATCTGGGATATCCATTGGATAGCTTTATCGGGATACGCTTCCGACTCTCTTCTTAAAGGCTTCGGTTTGGAGAACACAGGCTTCTTTTCTCTTGGGGATATAAAAATACTGGAGCATTATTTCAGAAAAATGCACGAAGCTCTTGTGGCTGATAAAATATTCGGAAATTATCGGGCGAGCGGTTTTTTGTACGATTTTCTCATTGAGTTTTATCGGCTTATTTCCGCGTCGGATACTGCGGTAACAGCTAACCCCGCCGTCATAAGAGCTATCGACTATATCAATATAAATTATACAGAGGAAATTTCAATGGAGGACCTGTGTAATATAAGCGGCGTATCAAAACAGCATTTATGCAGACTTTTCCGTTCGGCGCTCAACAGCAGACCGATGGAATATATCGCTAAGCGGCGTATTCAGGCGGCGAAGGAGCTTTTAACAAACACCTCCCTTCCTATTGAAGAGATTTCAGAGGAAACAGGCTTTTGTACAAGCAGCTATTTCTGTAAACTTTTCAGGCGCTACGAGGGACTTACTCCGTCACAGTTCAGGCGTGGATAGCGCTCCGCTTCCTCTGTAAAAAACAGAGTTTAACCTGTCAAATGCATAAATAATGCACATTTAATGATATTTTTTATTTTTTTCGACAAAAACTCTTGAATAATTTTATTAAACTGTGTATAATAAAATTAGTATACATTTTTCCGAAAGGGGATAGTTGTTTATGAATGAGAATAAAAGATTAACTGTCGGCGTTATGATTCATTATCTCGACAACGACTATTCTAAAATTTTATTGAGAGGGATAACCTCTGCCGCTGAAGAAATGGACGTCAATCTTGTGATTATGCCCGGCCGTTCCCTTAATTCTCAGCTTTACGACACCAAAAATACTACATACGAATATCAATATAATACTATATACAGCTATGCGACCCCGCAGAATCTCGATGCGCTTATCGTTTCCGCGGGTACTGTCGGTCAGTTCGTTTCGCGCGAGGAATTCAAACAGTTTCTCGACGGCTTTGCTCCGCTTCCGATTGTTACAATCGAGAGCGTTGTAAAGGATTATCCTTGTATACGCCTTTCGGGAAGCGGCATAAAAGACATCGTCAATCATCTTATTAAAAACCACAACCGCAAAAACATTGCATTTGTATCGGGTCCTAAGGGCAATACCGACGCCGAAGAACGCCTCAACTATTACCGTGAAGCGCTCGAAGAAAACGGACTTGAATATAATCCCGATTTAGTCGCATACGGTAGATTTTCTGAATACTGTGTTGAGCTTGTAGGCGATTTACTTGACCGAAACGAAGGAAAAATTGACGCTATATGTTTTGCGAATGATATGATGTGCAAGGGCGGATATACCGCTATTGAACAGCGCGG
>SVNU01000115.1 GCA_015066715.1 Ruminococcus sp.
TTTCCTTGTTAAAAGGACAAGCAGAAGTATTGTTACGACGTTTACAGCAGTTGCAGCTATTGACCAGATATTGCTGATTTCGTCAAGGCTTTTACCTGTAGCAAGTGAGCCGATTATAAATATCAGCACAAAAATTATGCACCGAAAAGGCAGTAAAAAAGATAGCTTTTTATTCATTTACTCCCTCCATTAACATTGAAACTGTGTCCGAAATAAAAAGGTCACGTTCCGCTTTTTCAAAAAGGTTATAGCCTGTGATGTACTTTGAATTTTCTCCCGAAAGAAACGCCGCCTGCATTGTCGATGTAAGAGAGAATGCAATAAGCTGCCTTTTATTTTTAGAAATATTCCCTCTTAACGCAAGACCTAACCCCATCCTTGTATAGACAGAATTACAGATTGGTTTATAGTCCTTGAAATCGGACAGAATAGAAATTTTGATTATGGCGTAGTTATCAAATAAAAAGTCAAAAGTCTGCTGTGCAAAGGATATAAGACGCTGTTTGTCGGTTAAGCCGTCAGGTTCGGAATAGTCCTTTTTATCGGGCGCAAAATTCATCAGTACCTTGTTGACTATGCCCTGAACGCAGATTGCAATAAGATTCTCCTTGCTTTCAAAATGGTAGTTTATCAGCCCCAATGCAACTCCGCTTTTATCAGCGATAGCACGAGCGGTTATGTTTTTCACTTCTCCGCCCGACTTTTCGATAAGCTCTGTGGCGGCATTTATAATAGTTTCTTTTACTTTCTCCTTGTTTTTCATAAGCCCTCCTTGAACATTGTTCAATTATATTATACTGAACAATGTTCAATTTGTCAAGAGGATATATAAAATAATGGCTGCTTTTCGTCGCTTAGATTTATATTGACAAATAAGCTTATAGCTGTTATAATAAAAATCAAACGTTGTGCAACATAAGGTGCAGAATGTAAAATATATTCCGCTTAACACCAAAATGAGGATAAACAAATGAACTGCGAATACATAAAAATGAAAAGCCCAAAACCGATATACGATTATTATAACAGCGTTAAAAACACTGTTCCCTATTGGTTTGATGTCGATTACAGCTTGTGGCTTGAAAGCTATGAAAGCGATACCGACTATGAGGGAGATATAATGTTCAGCGAGCTTATAACCTATGCCGCTTTTGCTGAAAAAAGTATTATCGGCTTTATTCAGTTCGGTATATCAAACTACACATTCAATCAAAACGGCGAAAAGGATTTTTCTGAAAAATGCGGAGTAATACGAAATCTGTATTTTGATAAAAAGTGCAGTGGTGATGAATTGATTTCATTAACTGAAAGTTATTTTTCAGAAAAAGGTATTACGAAAAAGTCGGCTTTTTTCCACGCTCTCGGCATGACCTGCAACGCAGGCCATGGAAAGCTATACTGCGGTCTGCCGCATATTGAAACTGCACTTCTGAAATTCGGCTATTATAAGGAACACGAAAATGTATATTACAAACGTATGCTAACAGGAGAAGATTTTGTTTCCGATAATGTTTCAGTGCAATACGGAGAAACAAACCTGAAAGGTTTGCAGGAATTTGAAATAAAAGCTGACGGAAAAGATGTGGGTGCAGGTGCGTTGGTTTATCTTCCGCAAGGCGAAATCTGCTACCTGAAATGGATTTATATTTATGATAATGAGCAAGGAAAAGGTTATGCCTCGGCTGCTTTAAAAACAATCTTTTCCAACCTTTATAATAAAGGAATACACAGACTTGATACAGACACCGCCGACAGCAATATTATCGCACAAAAGCTTTACGTAAAAGTCGGATTTACGGATATGGGACGGACGAGGAGTTATCTGAAATGAAAGATTGCTGCAAAATAGGCTGCGAGCTTGTAAAAAAATACGACCCTAAGCCTAAAAACGCTGACGGCAGTATAAAATGGTTTCTCTATCGCTGGGACGACGGAAAGAACGGTTACCGCAAGCTGGTCAGGTGCAAGGAATGCGGGAACTTTTATCTCATACAGTGCTATAAGCTGAATAAGTTTTCGGATAATGCGGATACGCTGTATGAGGATTGGTACGCTGTTGACAGCGAAGAACAGGCGGACCTGCTAAATAAAAACTATACGGGTGTTCAGCTTGAACATAAGATGAAAGAAATTTACAGGATTTGTAAAGGAGAATGATTATGAAACTTATTATGCAGCCTACCCCTGAAACCTGTGGTCAGGCGTGTATAGCAATGATAGCAGGAAAAACTGTTGAAGAAGTTATCAAGGATATGAAAACAAGCGGTCCGACAAGTATCGGACAGTTGATTGAAGCACTCGATTTTTACGGGATAAAGCACGCAGAAAGAAATACGCGTATTTCCAAGAAAAATCCTGTTCCATACGAATTTTCAATATTAACGGTACATACAAGCAGCGGCTATACCCACTGGACTTTGCTGTATAACGGCAAGTATTACGACCCCGAATTCGGACTTATTGAGGGCGAGTATACATACGGGAAAATCACGTCATTTCTTGGGATTTATAAATAAAAGGAGGACAAATATGAACTACACAATTAACGAAGAACGCCTCACAGCCACGGAGTATATTGACTTTTTAAAGAAAACCGATTTGGGCTCACAATACCCGAAAGAGCGATTTACCGAAAGGATTGAAAGACTTGTAAAAAATGCGTCGATAAGCCTTGTGGCGAGGGACGAAGAAAGCAGGATAATTGGCGTTTGCTTTGGTATAACTGATTTTGCGTACTGGCTTTTTATGACAGATTTGGGAGTTGTGCGTGAATGTGTGGGGCAAGGCGTTGGAAAGGCTCTTGTAAAGAAACTGCACGAAACCGCAGGCGGAGAAAAAGACATAATTATGTATACCTGCGTCAACGAAAACGCAATTCCCTTTTATGAAAAAATCGGTATGTGGAGACCCGACGATGTGATGACTTACAATCGTATTGAGTGGACAGATTTTACGGTGGAATAAATGATTTTGCAAAAAGAGGTACAAAAATGAACGAACAAATTAAAACACACCTTGAAAAATATCCGCAGGAAATTGCTGATATGTTTACAGCACTTCGTCAGCTGATTTTTGACAGCGTATCTGCCGATTTGGAAGAAACAATGTGGGCAAAGCTGCCAAGCTATTATAACGGCGACAAGGTTGTGCGGCTGATACCCTTTAAAGACCATATAAACGTTGAGGCGAATGCGATAATTCAGCACAAGGACGCACTTTCCGATTACAAAATTACTCCAAAAGGAATGCTGCAGGTTTATGTGAAACAGAGTATCCCTTGTGACGTATTAAAAATAATTTTTGCTGAAACGTTACGGTAATAAAAATAAAATTCAGGTAAGATTTGTGTGACATAAGAAGGTGAAAATATGAATTTCAAAGCGTACAGATATATCGCTAAAATGAGAATACAGACAATGATGGCGTACCGTGTGGACACCTGGACATTTATGATAATGCAGTGCCTTATGATGGTTGCGGTAGCCTTTTTCTGGCGTGCCGTTTACGGAGATACAGAGGCATCCCACGGTGTTACAGGCGATATGATGATAACCTATACGGTAGTTTCCATGCTGATGAATTCGCTCTACTATATGGGCGTTGAGGACAAGATTTCAGACGCTGTAAAATCGGGCAGTATAGCAACCGATATGATAAAACCCATAAATCTGTTTTCCATGTACTTCGCAGAGGATATGGGAAATATCATTTTCAATTTTATATTCAGCACTGTCCCCATGTTTGTTGTTGCATTGCTGATTTTCGGTCTGCCTGTTCCTGCATCGGGAATGCATTTTCTGTTATTTTTTGCAAGCTTTATGCTTGGTTACGGAATAAACTGGCTGTTCTCGGCGGTGTTCGCTATGCTGTCATTTACTGCCATAGATTTAGGCCCTGTATTTTCTATAAAATATCACTTTGTGAATATGCTTTCGGGGGCGATGATTCCTTTGTGGTTCTTCCCCGAGTGGTTAAGAAACGCAATGTACTGCCTGCCGTTCGTGTATATGTATCAGGAGCCGCTCAGTATTTACATTGGGAAATATACGGTTGATGAATGTGTTATCAAGCTCGGCATTCAGACAGCATGGCTTATCGGACTTGCGGTAATTTTCGTGTTTGCAGAGAAGCGTGCTACAAGTCGTGTAATGGTTCAGGGAGGCTGATATGATGAAAAAATTAAAGCATTATCTGTCTGTTGCGGCTCTTTCGTTCAGACTGTCGTTTCAGACCTGTATGGAATATCCTGCGGCTTTTATCGGCTGGCTCATATCAAATCCCATACAGTTTCTTGTGGGATTTTCCACAATAAAATTTGTTGTTGAAGAGTTCGATACTCTCGCCGACTGGAACTTCAAGGAGCTTGCGTTTCTTTACGGAATGTCGGTGCTGACACACGGTTTATCCGTAATTTTCTTTACAAAAACCTGGTTTATGGGCTGGGAAATTATTCACGGCGAGCTTGACAGAATGAGATTACGTCCTATGAATACGCTGTTTCAGTATCTTGCGGCAGACCTTAATTTCTACGGTATTACCGACCTTATACCGGGAATTATCCTGTTCGTCTATGGCTGTATCGCAGTGGATTTTCAGTGGACATTTTCAAATACAATATGTATGATTTGTGCGATAATCGGAGGAACACTTCTGCGTGGAGCGATTTATCTTTCTTTCGGCTCAACGACCTTCTGGACAAAAAGCCCTCTTCATATTTCGGGATTTTTTCAGGAAATGTTCAATAGAACAAATATGTATCCGCTTTCAATGTATCCAAGAGGAGTGCAGTTCGTTTTCACATTTATTATGCCTATGAGCTGGGTTGCATTTTATCCCGCATCAGAATTTATGGGAAAGAATTCTATGCTGACATTGCCCTTTGGTATGTCGTTTATAACACTGGGACTTGGCATATTGCTGTTTGTGATTGCCTGCAAAATATTCAGAGCAGGCTTTGCACAATATGAAAGTGCAGGTTCGTAAGCGTTTGGAAAGGAAGGTATTTAATGCCTGTTATAGAAGTTAAAAATTTAAGAAAAGAATTTAAAACGGTAAAAAAACAAAAAGGCTTAAAGGGAGCTGTAAAGGGACTTTTTAAGCCTGAAAGAAAGCTTGTGACCGCTGTTGATGATGTGAATTTTTCCATTGAACAGGGTGAAATTGTAGGCTACATAGGCCCTAACGGTGCGGGAAAAAGTACCACCGTAAAAATGATGTCGGGAATACTCCGTCCCACATCGGGAGAGATACTCATAAACGGCATTTCGCCTGTAAAAGACAGAAAAGCGGTAGTAAAACATCTCGGTGTAGTGTTCGGACAGAGGACACAGCTTTACTGGGATTTAAGACTTGGCGAAAGCTTTGAACTGCTTAAACGTATCTATGATGTTCCCGATGATGTTTACAATGAAAATATGGAGATGATGGACGAGATACTCGACCTTAAAAGTATTGTCGATACTCCTGTCCGTCAGCTTTCTCTTGGTCAGCGTATGAGGGGCGATTTAGCGGCGGCGATGCTTCATTCTCCCGATATACTGTTTCTTGATGAGCCAACCATTGGTCTTGACGTAGATGCAAAACACGCTATCAGAAAATTTATCAAACAGATAAACGAAACACGAAAGACAACGATAATCCTTACAACTCACGATCTTGGCGATATTCAGGAGCTTTGCAAGAGAATAATCATAATCAACAAGGGTGTTGTAATAGAGGATGGCTCGCTTGACGAGATTGCAGATCGCATTGCTCCGTATCGTCAGCTTGTGATTGATTTTTATTCCGAGCAGAATATCACTCACCCCAAGGCTGAAATAGTAAAAACCGAGGGTGCAAGAACGGTTTATCGTTTTATGAAAAAGGATGTTACCGCCGCAAAGCTTATCGAGGATATAGGCAAACAAGCGAAAATAAAGGATATACGCCTTGAAGAGGCTAACATCGACGATATAATCAGAGTTGCTTATGGCGGAACGAATACTGATTAAATGAAATCAAATCAGCGCAGATTTATAACGAGATTATTGAAATAGAATAACTCTTCGGACGAATACTGCTCACCTCTACAATTAAAATACAAAACGGCGGAATCGTAAAAACTTACGACTCCGCCGTTAAATATTTACCTGTTTATAACCCGCCGTCACACAACACCTGAAATAAAACCAAGTTTTCAAAAGGCGGCTCGCCTCAAGCTGTCACAATCTTGCTTGCGTCGTGGAGATTAAGATAATCAACAGCCCATTCTCTCATTTTGTATTTGAGAATCTTGCCTGCCGCATTCATGGGGAAATTCTCAACGAATGCAACATATCTGGGAACCTTGTGCTTTGCAAGTCTTTCAAGTGCGTACTGTTTCATTTCCTCAACAGTAGCTTCTTCACCTGGCTTGAGCACGATACAAGCCATGATTTCTTCGCCGTAATCCTTGTCGGGAACGCCGATAACCTGAACGTCCTTAACCTTGGGGTGTGTGTAGAAAAACTCTTCGATTTCCTTGGGGTAGATATTCTCGCCGCCGCGGATAATCATATCCTTGATACGGCCTGTGATTTTATAATAACCGTTGGGTGTACGTCTTGCAAGGTCGCCTGAATGGAGCCAGCCATCCTCGTCAATAGCCGCAGCGGTAGCTTCAGGCATCTTGTAATAGCCCTTCATAATGTTGTAGCCTCTTGCGCAGAACTCGCCGTCCATATCGTCGCCGAGTTCTTCGCCTGTTTCAGGGTCAACAATCTTTGTTTCAACGCCGAATAATGACGCACCTACCGTATTTACACGAATCTCAATGCTGTCGGTTGTCTTACTCATTGTTGTAGCAGGGCTTGCCTCTGTCTGTCCGTAAGTGATACAAATTTCAGGCATATGCATTTTTTCGATAACTTCCTGCATTGTCTTGATGGGACAAGGCGAACCTGCCATAATACCTGTTCTCATGTTGGAGAAATCTGTCTTGTCGAAGTCCTCGTGACCGAGCATAGCGATAAACATTGTGGGCACGCCATGGAAACAAGTAATCTTTTCCTTATTTATGCACGCAAGACCCTTTCTGGGGGAGAATGCGGGGATAGGGGACATTGTAACGCCATGGGTAACGCTGGCTGTCATGGCAAGAACCATACCGAAGCAATGGAACATAGGCACCTGAATCATCATTCTGTCGTTTGTAGAAAGGTCCATACAGTCGCCGATTGCCTTACCGTTGTTTACAACGTTGTAGTGCGTCAGCATAACGCCCTTGGGGAAACCTGTTGTACCCGAAGTGTAC
>SVNU01000116.1 GCA_015066715.1 Ruminococcus sp.
ATATGACAATGACTATACTAAAAGCCTTATAGATTCCAATGCTGAAGGTTGGAACAGTAGCAATGCGGAGTATTTTTATAGAAATATGCAGAATAAGGGATATAAAGTGAGATTATTTACCGACAATGATGTTTACAGTGGCGGAGCAAAGAATATGGTAGGCAAGATTGATAATGTAATTCAGTATGAATCTATATATATTACCGATGCTCTTCCCACGTATCTGAAAATGTCCCAATTGTCTTTGTACAGATATATTCCTCATTTACTGAAGGATTTTGTGAAGATTTATTATACAAATCAAATTAATTGTTATACTAAAGGCGCAAATTCAAAGGATACTATTGACCTTACCGTATGGCAGGATTCATCCGCCACATCAATGGAAAGAGGAATCTGCTATTTCAATACTGACTATAATAACAGCTTACAGAAGGGACTTACTGTCACAACGGAGGAAAACTTGTGTATTTTCCAGCATCTGAATGGAATGCACGAGCCGTATTTTGACCTGTCAGGCGAAAAAGGTAATTATGAAACGGCAATAAAAAGCTGTATGACTATTTTTAATACATATATTGAAAATCTCAAAAAGATAGGTGTATATGATAACAGTACAATAATTCTTACAGCGGATCATGGTTATCATTCTACTAAAGAAAGTAACCCTGTAATGCTTATAAAGCCTGCAGGTGCCAAAGGCAACAAACTTCAGATAAATTCTGCACCGGGCGTACTTCAGCAAGATTTATTACCAACAATACTTGATTGTGTTGGTATTGAACATGAAGCTTTAGGCTATTCGCTTCTTGAACTTGAAGAAGATTTTAGCCGTACACGTGTTGTTAGGAATTTCAAGTTTTCGCCTGAATTCCCAAATGCAAAAAAATGCACCGCTGTGGGAGATTCGGTGTATAATTGCTACGTAGAATATGTATACGAAGGCAGACTGAAAGATGTTGATCTGGATGTCGCAGAAAGCGGTACGTACCCTATTGTTGATTACTGGTGGTAATAAAACTTAACGATTGAGAGTATGAAGTAAAAATGAACAAAAAAAGAATTTACGGCGATAAGTGTGAAATCGACACCTTACGTACAAAAGAACTTTATAATGCACGCGCGAATAATCTTGAAAACATGAAGAGCCCATATACATCCGTATTATTAGGCGACCAGAATCCTGAATATGCGAATAAGTGGAATATTGTTGAAAAGGAGCTTATCCTTCCGTTTATGCAGGCTGATAAAACAAAGTCCGCCCTTGATTTGGGCTGTGGTATCGGAAGATGGGCGGAATCACTCCTGCCCTTATGCAAAAGCTATACAGGTGTTGATTTTTCAGAATGTATGATAGAGGAGGCAAAGAAAAGATGCGGTCACCTTATGAACGATGCTTCTTGCTTTGTATGTAATTCTGTCCAAGGCTTTCTTCGCGAAAATTATACTGACAGGAAGTATGATATAATAATTATTTCCTACGTGTGTATGTATATAAATGATTCAGAAATCGAGTGTGTCATGAAGAAAATTTCAGAAATTGCTTCTAAAAACTGCGTAATATATTTTATTGATACAGTGGGAGTTGAAAAGAGACTTACGCTGAATGAAATTTATTCCGAAGCACTGAAATCCAATTACAGTGCAATTTACCGTACAGTGAATGAATATAACGAATTATATAAAATACTCGAAAAAAGCGGTTTTGAAAAGGTAGGCTTCGGCTTTATGCCGAAGCTCAACAGCGAAGAAGCATATGCTGAAACTGACAGACATTACATAATTTTAAAGAGGTGTTGATTTGTGCAGGCTGTAATACTTGCTGCTGGAATGGGTTCACGTCTGGGTAAATACACCCAGCATTCCACAAAATGTATGATAAAGGTAAATGAAGAGACACTGCTTGAAAGAATATTTGATTCACTTCGCAGTGCAGGAATCAGTAAAGCTGTGCTTGTTACAGGATATTGCTCTGAAAATCTTATGAGTCACGCAGTTGAAGCTGCAGGTAGTGATATTGAAATTACTTTCATACATAACAAAAAATACAATACGACAAATAATATATATTCTCTTTATCTTGCTTCGAGTTATATGGAGGAGGATGATACGATTCTTTTTGAAAGCGACCTTATATTTGATGAAACTATAGTAAAGGATATGGTATGCTGCGAGGATTCCGACCTGGTTGCCGTAAGCAAGTTTGAAAGATGGATGGACGGAACGGTTACTACTTTTGACGAAAAAAGAAACGTAACTGCATTTATTGACAAATCCAGTTTCAAGTGGGATAACTGCGAGCGGTACTATAAAACAGTAAATATATATAAACTGTCAAAGGAATTTTTCTCCGGATGGTACAAACCTTTTCTTGAAGCGTATATAAAAACCTGTGGCAATAATGTTTATTACGAAATGGTGCTTAAGGTAATAACAAATATCTGCACAACCAAGCTGAAAGTTTTTGATGTAACAGGAAAGAAATGGTATGAGATTGATACACCTCAGGATTTGCAGACGGCAGAAACGCTCTTCAAAAAGGAAGGCCAGCTTGAGGAATATCAGAACAGATACGGCGGTTACTGGCGGTTTGATAATCTTAAGGATTACTGTTATCTGGTAAATCCGTGGTTTCCTCCGGAAAATATGCAGAACGAGATAATTCATAGTTTCGGACCGCTTCTTTCCCAGTATCCTTCGGGGCAGAGGGTAATAAGAACCGCTATGGCAAGTTTGCTTGAATGCAGTGAGGAGTATATCTGTGCCGGAAACGGTGCTGCAGAGCTTATCCGCATTCTGTGCAGTGAAATCTCAGGCAGATGCTTTATAGCTATGCCATCTTTTAATGAATATTTAAATTCTCTTAAAAATGCTGAAATTGTTTCTTATGACACATATTCTGATAATTTCCGCTATGGTGCAGATACTGTCATTGAACAATCACGCGACTGTGATACGGTTATAATAATAAATCCTGACAATCCGTCCGGCAATTTTATCGGATACGAAGACATGGAGAAAATAATCAATGCCTGTCGTGAGAGAAAACAGAGGCTTATTGTTGACGAAAGCTTTGCTGATTTTGCCGACCCGGAAATCAGATATACACTTATAAATGATGATGTACTTGAAAGCAATCCCAATCTTGTAGTAATAAAAAGTATCAGTAAAAGCTACGGTGTACCTGGTATACGCTTAGGTGCACTCTGCTGTGCGAATAAAGAGCTTGTTGGCAGAATAAATGCCCTTCTTCCTATCTGGAATATAAATTCTTTCGGAGAGTACTTTCTTCAGATTTTTCCAAAATATAAGAATGAATATACTGAAGCCTGTAAGAGGGTGAGTACGGAAAGAAGACGTTTTTCTACGCGTCTGCGCGAAACCGGAATGTTTGAAGTATATCCATCGCAGGCAAATTTTATAATGTGCAGGTTAAAAAACGGCAGTTCATTGCAGCTTACACAGCTTCTGCTTGAAAAAGATTTTCTCATAAAGGATCTTAAAACGAAAACAGGCTGTCATAATGATGACATAGTAAGAGTTGCAGTCAAGGAGCCTAAAGATAACGATATGCTTATTGAAATGCTTAGAATTGTAGATTTTAAAGGAGAAAGGTAAATTTGGAATTTCTTGCAAAAAATCTGGGATATATTCTGAAAATTTGTTATGAATTATGCAATAATTATTTATTTGCACTTGTACTGTTTACACTGATAACGAAAATAATTCTGATACCTGTAAGCATTTGGGTACAGAAGAACGGTATAAAACTTGTAAAGATAACACCGAAGATAAACAATATCAAATGTAAATTCTACGGCGAAAAGGAAATGATCAATAACGAAACCTTTGAGCTATACAAAAAGGAAAAATACAATCCATTTCTGAGTCTTATTCCTCTTGTAGCCCAGCTTGTTCTGCTTATGGGTGTAATAGAGGTTGTAAAGCTTCCTGCATATGCAGGGATGGAAAAAAATTCAATGTTTTCCTTTGGCATAGATTTTTCTCTTATCTGTTCTGAGGTAGGCGGAGCATATTTTCTGTTTCCTGTTTTAGCTGCCTTGTCCGCCTTTGCTTTCTGTGTTTCCCAGAATAAATCACAGGTATTGCAGGCAGAGCAAGGTAAGCTCAATAAATATGGTATGATGGCATTATCGGTGGCGTTATCCCTTTATCTGGGCCTTTTTGTAAGCGGCGGTGTTGCGGCTTATTGGATACTTAGCAATCTATTCAGCATTGCCCAGACGTATATTCTTAATGCTATTATAAATCCTAAAAAATATATTGATTATGAGGCTCTTGAAGAAAGCAGAAAAAGGCTTGAGGAACTTAACACCCATGGCAATAAGCTTACTCCTGAGCTGAAAAAGCGCCAGCGCTGTGATTATAAGCGTTTTTTCTCCATTGACAACAAACATATAGTTTTTTATTCTGAGCAAAGCGGATTTTACAAATACTACAGTGCCCTTATACGCTGGCTTACATCTCACTCCAACATTACAATCCATTATGTGACAAGCGATCCTGAAGATGTAATTTTCAGGATTGCTGAAGAAAATAAGAAGATAAAACCGTATTACATAGGCGAAAACAAGCTTATAACAATGTTTCTGAAAATGGATTCACGAATTGTTGTAATGACAATGCCTGACCTTGAGAATTATCATATAAAGAGAAGCATTGTGAACAAAAACGTTGAATATATTTATATGGATCACGGCTTGTCTAGTATGAATTTGCTTACAAGAAAAGGTTCTCTTGACCATTTTGATACAGTATTCAGTGCTGGACAGCACATAAATGATGAAATTAGAGCAAGAGAAAAGCTGTATAGTTTTCCGAAAAAGAATCTTGTGAATTACGGCTACGGCTACATGGACGAGCTTATACGGCGATATGCCGAATTTAGTAACGAAGAGAATTTCAGACTTAATGATACTATACTCATCGCACCCTCTCATCAGGAGGACAATATCCTGGACAGCTGCCTTGACCTGGTAGTGAATGGACTAAAAAAGACGAGAATGAAAATCGTTATACGTCCTCATCCTCAGTATATCCGCAGAAAACACGATAACTGGAACGCTATAATTGCTAAATACAAGGATGATGCACAGGTTGAAACCCAGAGCGACTTTTCCTCTGATGAAACAGTTTACTGTTCATCACTTGTTGTTACCGACTGGTCAAATATTGGTTATGAATATGCTTTTTCTACGCTTCGCCCTGTTCTTCTCGTGGATACACCCATGAAGGTTATCAATCCTGATTATGAGGAAATAAATATTGTCCCTATTGATATCATCTTAAGAAATATGATAGGAATATCTGTTTCAGGTAAGGATTCTGATGAAATTTCAAAGGCGGCTGCTAAGCTTTTATCTAATGAAATTGATTACAGAAAACAGCTTACCGAAACAAGAGAAAAGGTATTATTTAATGTAGGAAACAGCACGGAAGTAGCAGGAAAATATATTTTATCACAACTTACGAAAGGAACAAAATAATATGAAGGGCTATAAAATTTTCCATAAGATTTTAACATTATTTATGGCATCACAGATTTTTGCTGTAAATGCTTATGCATATATTGATGTATCTGCAACAACATATTTGATTCAGATTGGAGCAGGTGTAATAATCGCAGTAAGCACAGTTATAGGCATTTTAATTACAAAGATGAAGAAAAAAGCAAAAGAAAAATTAAATATTGAGTTTGAAAAAAAGGAAATCGAAGAAGAAGTTGTTGTATATGATTTAGTAGATGAAAAAAAGAAATAAATAAGCGAAATCTGCAATCTGAAATGCTCCCCTTTTGTTAGACAATGTGGTATAATAAAAATATACCAATATTGAAACTAACGAAGGGAGTATTTTTACGCCTAAAAGACAACCGAATAATAGATATACTGTACTCGCTCAATAATCCAATATCCAATTAAGTCCAACCAACTCCATAGACCAAATCATACACATCTAAAAACGCTCACAACCGAAATGAAAAGTTGTGAGCGTCAGTTATTCACAATATTCAGGAAGCGTTTCGGACCATGGTATAAACTTATCAAGCTGTTCCGATGTCGATTTGCTTCTAAACTTTGGAAGCTCCGTAAGCAGATATGCAAGATGTCTGAAAACAACCAGTTTTTTCTGCCCATAACAAAAGGTCTTATCTGATATTTCTTCTGCATAACGTATGCTACTGTTGTAGGAGTTGAGAAGGCGTTTGCAAAAATTCTTGATAATACGAATATTATCCTTCGCTCAGATCAGTGGTGGCAGTATCAGCATAAACATTATCGGAAAATGCTTAAAGATAAAGGCGTCAGGCAGAGTATGTCCAAAAAGGCAACTGTCTTGATAACGCCTGTGCTGAAAACTTTTTCAGTCTTGTAAACAGTATTGCTATATTTGCAGGAATTTACATCAATTGAACATTTCATCGCAGAGCTTATGGAATACATTGATTGATACAACAACAGGCGCATTAAACTTAAACTTGATGGTTTGTCTCCTGTTGAATACAGACGCAATATCGCATAACTAAAGCGACCAAGATTTCTCTTAGTCGCCTTGCATAATTTTTCTTTTTAATCTTTATCTAACTTTTTGGGTCAGTTCATACAGGGTTCCGCCTTTTTGTTACTTGATTTTGGATTGCAGTATGTTTAAAAGTTCGCCGAACCGCTGGAAATGCACAACCTCTCGTTCTCTCAAAAACTTAATTACATTATTTACATCAGGATCATCAGACATTCTGAGAATGTTATCATATGTGGCACGTGCTTTTTGTTCTGAAACCACTTACATAAAGCATACGTTTAAAAATTCCAATAGATGTCTATATTGATTTTACGGCTGTATTTTACCGCAGGATTAACAACGATTTTACTGATAAAAAGCTGAACAATCTGGAAAGTAAGCTCTTTACAATCCACATACCCCTTGACTATCTCCAGCTTACTCTTTGCCTCTTTCATTTCTGTTTCAAGCTGGGTTATTTTAAGTTCAGCCTTATCAATCTCTTTACCATACTTATCTATATCATCACGGAACGATTGTGATAAATCCATATAGACAGTTTCATCAATAAGCCCTTTCAGCTTATCAAGGTAAAGATTCTTATTAGCATTAATTACTTCGTCATATTTACCCTTTAACCGTGTTAAATTGTCTTTCAGAACTTTTAAACTACTATCATAATTATTTTTAATTAAAACCTCACTTGCTATACTATCAGCATT
>SVNU01000117.1 GCA_015066715.1 Ruminococcus sp.
ATTGTGCTGTGGTCTCCATCATCAATGACAAAGATTTTGGTTTCAACAGCTTCAAACGGCATGTCGATCAGATACTCTTTTTTGTAGTCAGGCTGTTCCTGTATGTGAATAATTTTCTGTAAGCCTGTTTCTGTTGATGACAGTTCAAAAACTTGAAGATAATCTTTTTCTACTGACAGATTAGTAATGCAGTTCCATATGAATACCTGTAATTCAATTGGTATTTCACAGTCAACACCTGCTGTCAGATACTTGTCACCCTCAAACATCTTTACACCTCCTAGTAATAATTTTTTCGGCTTCTTTGGAGTAAGGTATGTAGATATCCTCGCTGTAACCGTCAGAAGCTGCCCATACTGTGTGAATGTGATTGTTGATAATTTCGTAGAATTCCAAAAGCTTGTCACTTACATACCTTACAAGTACATGTGTAGTTATCAACACATTCTCTGCAGATTGGTTCACTACTAAGAAGCTCGTAATCTCCATCTTCGATTACAGCTCCACAATGGACGCAAGTGTATTTTTCTTCCATTTCAAAAACCTCCAAAACAAAATTCCGATAAGGCTGAAAGAAATCACCTTATCGGAATTATAATATACATTTGAGGTTTGGGGTTGATGCGGTTAGCATCTAATTATTACATTGTATAAACTAAAAAACATCACACAGTTTCACATCAACGGTCTTTATTGAATTCCTCGTCAATTTCATTGACTCTACTTTGCAAAGTAATAATTTTCTCATTAAAATCCTTAGAAGCAATATCTAATCTTGATTTTGCTTCCTCTAAACGCTTTTCAGCATCAGATTTTTTTGACTTCAGATCTTTCTTGTCGTTCATCTTATTAGAAACCGAATCCTTTAAGCCGAGAATTGATTTGAAGCCTTTTTCTTTTGCAGAAGAGCCTAACTCCTTGAAGATTCCCGCTACACCAGTTCCAGCAAGTTGGTCGTCAAGATTTTTTAGCTCATCTTCGATTTCCTTGCAGGCAGTATACTCAGCCAGAGATTCGATTTCACCATTAAGCTTCTCTATTTCAGCAAGTGCATTCTGCTTTTCAGTTTCAAGAGCAGTTCTTTCTTCGGCATGTTCTTTCCAGTATGCATCTATTGGGATTCTTCTCAGTGTTTCGATTGTCTGCATTTCTTCATCTACCCACTTGTTGATATCATTTGAAATTGCAACCTTACTTGTATAGTCCCATGATAATGCTTTGGCTACGTTGTAAAAATCCAATGCTTTTCTATGTAAAGAAAGCTTGTCTGCCTTTTGTGAAAGATCATCCATCACCTTTTTTAAGTTTTTTACTGTTTGAACAAAAATCGCATAAGTTTCATTTGCATTTGAGGCGATAACCATTCCATATCCATTCTTAGTTTGTGAAAATACAAAGGAACATCCTATCAGATTTTTTAAAGCCTCGATAATTCCTGCACACATCTCAAGATTTGCAGTATCATCCGGTTCATAATGATTTGGCAAGTCAAGCAAAACTGTATGAAGAACATCCATTTCTGCTTTTCTTTTGAAAACCTCCTGAACTGACATTGTTTCCATTGCCTTTGAATAAGAATCATAGAATATCGCTTCATACTGAGTAGGGTCTTCTAACAGAACTGCTCCATAGAAACGTTCTGCACCTCTCCAGTCTTTACGATTTATAGCATCTTTTCCGCTTGCAAGTTTATCTTTTATGCTTTCATTTGATTTTGAATCAGAGTTATTGCTATTAATGTTTTCATTATTGGACGCTGCATTAAGTTTGTTTCCGCAAAAATTACAGAACGCAGAACCATCCGGAAGTTCTTTTCCACAATTATTACAATACATTTAAAAACACCTCACAAATTATTTAAATACCGCTATATATATCATCTACAGTTCTGCTTGTATCCCATGTAATCCAGAGAATTACGCATACAATAATTACTACAGGTAACATAACAATCATAATCGAAAGGATTTTTTCAACAATATCACTATTCTTCATTCCGTCCTTGACATACTTTGGAAGAGCGATTTTTTTCTCAGACATCATTGCAAGAACATAATTCGGATATTCCTCTCCGGTTCTTTCCTTAAGACTTCCTCTGAGAGCGATATCCGCCATGATTCCTGCAACAAGGTAAATAACGCCACCTAACCAGGCACGATATGTAAATATCACAATTATGCCGATTATAGCCGCCAGAATAGACACGAGTCCAATAATTTTGTTTTTGTTCATAATGAATTCCTCACTTTCTAATTATGTGGCAAACACTGTTTACCACTCTTTTGTTTATTATAGCATATAATATAGTAAATGTCAAACACTATTCACCAAATTTCGATAGAATTTGCGAGGTTATATGCTATGTTCAAACTTAAAGCCGAAAACGGCTCAAATAATATTACAGGACAAAAACTTACTGCTATTCGTCATAAGCTTGATATTTCACAGCGACAGCTTGCAAGGATGATGCAGCTTGAAGGCTATGACGTAGACCATCATTTTATCAGGCGAATTGAAAACGGCGAAAGATTTGTTACTGATATTGAGCTTGTTGTACTTTCAAAAGTACTGAAAGTAAGTATTATGGATCTTATTGATAATACTATTCCGATTTCTGTTCAGGACAGTAATTAATCATGTTGTACTGCTGTATATCTTCATAACAGCTTTTGCAGTAACCTAAATCTTTATCCCATTTCAGTTTTTTTTCGGAAACTGTTTTACCACAACTTTCGCATTTGCAGTTACCATTTTTATCCTTCCATACAATGTTTTTTATTAATACCACCTGCCTTTATTTTGATTACATTCAGATTATATCATATTGCTTTTTCGGTTTGTAAAAATGACTTTTCAGGCCGGTTATAAGCAATTATCCTGAGTGAAACTATACATTCATTTATTCTTATTTTTGATTAACATTGATTTCAGAAAAAAAATCTGATATAATTACATATAGAAATTGGCAGAAGCTTCATAATGAAAGGACGTCAAAAATGACAGATATAAGCAAGCTTTATGAAAATGCGGGAGAAATGACCAGAGATTGTCTTGACGATATTATAAATGGCAATTATCTGTTTATCGACGATGATGAGAACTATACAAAGGAATATCTGCTTGAATATAACTTTAAAACATTTGGTGAGGGACTTACTGATTTTCTTGTTAAAAAAGGCTTTGGCGGTAATATTAATTCAGCCAATGAAAAAACCATGTATATAAAAAATAAAAGTAAAGAAAAAAATGTAAATTTAAATCCTGCGGTTGTGAAAACATGGTTTGCTCAGAAGCGACCTGTATCCTCTGAGAGAAGCCGTGAAGCTGTATATAAATTATGCTTTTCATTAGGGCTGACAGCTGAGGAAACAGCTGATTTTTTTCTTAAGGTTTATTACGAGTGTCCTTTCAATTTCAGAATATATAATGAGCTTATTTATTATTACTGTTTAAATAGTGGGAAAAGCTATGCTCATGCACTTTATTTAACAGAAAAGGCAGATGAAATTCTTAAAAAATCCGGTTCAGGTGAATCGGTATACGAATTTACAACAGGTATCGGAACAGATGTAAAGAATATACATACAGATACGGAACTTCTTGATTTCATTTCCAAAAATAGTGCTGAATTTAACATAAGAAATAAAACTGCATACTGGCATGCTTCTAAGATGATTGATGAATGTACTGAACTTGCAGTAAAAAGCTGTAAATGCAACGAGGAATTACAGCACAAAATCGGCAGAAAGGGGAATATTGATCTTTTTATTTATGTACTCTTTGGGGAAAATATTTCAGATTATAAAAAGGATATGGCATTTTCAATGGCAGCCGAATTCCCTGATATGATAAAGGATAATTTTCCACTTAAAATGAATCTGTCAAAAATTAAAAATGGAAAAAGAGTTTCTTATGAAACTATGAGAAAAGCACTTATCATGCTTTCGTTTTATTCCTTCTTTGAAAATCTTTTTCAGGATAATGACAGTACATTCTGTGTACTTGAGGAGGATTTTACAGAGTTTGTATGCGAAACAAATGACCTGCTGTACAGCTGTGGTTATCCGATACTTTATGCAAGAAATCCTTATGACTGGCTGTTTATGCACTGTGGCTATTGCGAATATCCTCTTGAAGAATTTAAAAATGCTGTTGCAAGATATTATCTGGATAAAATTTGAATGGAGGTAAAATATGAAAAGGGTAATAGGTTTTATTTTGTGTGCTGTAATGATGTTTGTTTTTTGCAGCTGTGATGCCGTTGACATCGTTGTTGATATTATAAATTCACCGTCATGGACAGAAATAGATGAAATGCAGGAAAAATTATGTCAGGATACAAACAATGCAATACTTCAGAAGGATACAGCAAAGCTTATGGACTTATTTTGTGAAACAAATAAAACTGAAGCTTTAAAGGAAGAAACAAGCAAGTTTTTATCCCGGATTGAAGGGAATATAACAAGTGTATCAGAATATGAAGATTACAGATACAGTCATTTTGTTTATGATTCAGTAGACTATGCTTTTATGACTTTTCGTGCAGACACAGTAAAAACTGATAAGGGAAGAAATTATTCACTGGCTGTTTATTTATGTGTAAATGATAAGGAAAATGAGAAAAATGTTGGTTTACAGGCATTGGTATTGTATGAAAATGAAAATAAGCTGTGTAAAATCGGAAAAATCATAGAAGGTTATATTCCACAGAAGGTGTCTGAAAAATATGTGAAAATAGATTTTGATAAAGAAGATAAATATGAAGCAGAAAAAGCGTTTATGATGAATTTGCTTTATTATCTGAATCAGGATGATAAGGATGGCTTTGTATCAATGTTTGATGGTGCCACCAGAAGTAAAGCTGAGGCTGAATATTATAAAATAAAAAATATGATAGACGGAAAATTTGTTACATGGTCGACTATCGACAGGCATGGTGGAGCATGCGGTTCTGTTGCATACGGACACTGGACGGACATGAGCAATGAAGTTGATATATATGATGTTTTAACAGACAGCGGAAAAATGTACCAGATAACTATTCATGCTGAATATGTGAATGAAATTGATCCGTATGAAGTAGGAATAGATGCTTTTTCAATCTCACTTGTTGAAAATGAACTTGATGATACAACTCAACATGAAGTAATATCAAAAATAGAATTTTAAAAGTCATTTTTACAAACCGGAAATCAGATATGCTACACTGTTTCATAGGGAGTGATTACAGTGAAGAAAATATTTGAAAAATCTCTTAAAATTATTGGTTTAATGGAACAGGAACAAGTAGCAGTAATGGAATTTATACAATATAATATCAGTTATTTTTCAGATATTCCATTAAGTTCATTGATTGCTCCCGAGTGCAGAAATTGTAATGATTATGAGGAAAGCAGTTACATTTTTCTTATAGGAAGCTATATATATTTCAGTATTTATCATAATCCTGTAACGTGGTTTGAACGTAGAAGATTTGCAGTTTTTAAAGATGCAGAGTATGAGGAACTATTCAGAAAAACATTATGCTGTAATGTAAATAACAGATTTGATTGCATATCTGACCTTAAAGAAAAAATAGAAAATTTTCTGAAATGAATTTCAAAAAACACATCACATTTATCACTATGATGAAAGTGATGTGTTTTTCATTTTCTGTTGAATAATTTTTAAAATTGTAGTATAATGATTAAAAAGTATGAGGAGTGACAGTATGAGAAAACCATTACAGAACAATTCTGAAATTAAACTTTATGAAATTGGTACAGACAAGAAATTTAATTTCAGAATTATAGATGTTATCGGAATGGGTGCAAGCTGTATTGTCTACACAGCTGTTTACAACGATTTGCAAGGAAACAGTTTTACTGTCCGACTTAAAGAATTATATCCATTGGATTGTGAAATCACAAGAGAACCTGATAACTCTCTTAAATGTAGTTCTGATGATTTTGAAAAACACCTCACTCGCTTTACTGATGGTTACAAGAAACAACTGAAATTCCGTCAGCTTCCCGAAAGTATGAACAGTATCAGCAATATACAGGGGATTTATGAGGGTAATGGTACAAGATACATTGCGATGAGCTGTCAGAACGGTGTCAGCATTGATGACAGTAAGCTATCTATTTATGATATTTTCAGAGTGCTTAAAGCTGTTACGTTACAAATTGAAAATTTTCATAGAAATGGGTATCTGTATCTTGACTTAAAGCCTGAGAATATTATACTCTATCCCGAAACTCCCGAACTTGTAATGTTATTTGACTTTGACAGTGCAGTTACAGCTGATGAACTGAAAGAAAATCCGTCTGTTTTGTCCTATACTCAAAAATATTCTGCTCCCGAAGTATGTCAGCAGAGAGTAAGTAAAATCGGAATTGCTTCAGACATTTACACTCTTGGAGCATTGCTTATGTATATGCTTTTTAAAAGATCTCCTGTACTCTCTGACAGACGAAGAAACGCTTTATGGGATAGTGAACTGGGCAAGTTTTTCGCTAATGAATCTCCGGAAGTAAAGAGAATAATTACTGACATTTTCAGAAACACATTATCCGCAGACCCACTGAAAAGATACAAAAGCTGTGATGATTTACTGAATGTTATAGAGTCGTTCATACTGTCATTTCAGAAAGAAAAACCATACTTAAAAACAGTTTTGCCGTTAGGAAATAACTACTTCTGCGGACGAAGTACAGAACTTTTAGAGATACATAACATACTGAAAACTGAAACTAATTTCCTCATTTTGCATGGCATAGGTGGTATCGGAAAATCAGAACTTGCAAAGCATTATGCAATGACATACAAATCAGATTATGATGCAGCAGTTTTTGTGCGTTTTCAGAAAAATATGACGCAGACTATTGTTTCAGATATGAATTTTCCAATTGTAAATTGCAAACGTTCAGATGATGAAAGTGATGAAGAATACTTAAACCGTAAAATAAATATTCTTCAGAAAATATGTACAGACAGACATCTTATCATTCTTGATAACTTCGATGTAGATGATTGTGATGACCTTGAACTGCTGACAGGACTTCCATGCAATATACTTGTTACCTCAAGGGTTGACTATTCAGATGTATTTTATCAGTACGAAGTAGAAGAGTTGCAGAATGAAGATGATATTTTCAGTCTTGTTAC
>SVNU01000118.1 GCA_015066715.1 Ruminococcus sp.
TGCATACACTTTTTTCTTTTCTCGAAAAGAAAAAAGTTAGCAAAAAAGAAAAAATTCCTTACATAAATTTGTTGCTTAAATAATAATGTTTCCTTGTACCTGTCAACTTCATAATTGCAAAGTTAAAAGTCCATTTATAGATGGTTGCAATTAAAATAGAATTTGTAAGTATTAAATTTCAAGCTTTCTCAAACTACAACTTAATTTGCGGGGAGAATTGCGTTATATGCAGACTATCTGCAACAGTTTGCTTTTTATCGGGTATGGTAGTTCTTTTAATGGGAAACAGTCTGAATTCGCCCACAGTTTTAAGTATTATTTTCTTTGTTCAAACTTTCTTTTCATAAGAAAGTTTGTGTGTTCTTTGGTATCTTTCTTGCACAGGCAAGAAAGTACGGATTTTAATTTAGGTTAGAGAGCTAAATATAGATTTAATTTATACTATATTAAAAAATGAAAGGAGCTTCAGGCTCATGAACGAAAACTACAGAACACTTTTTGAAAAAGCTGTAAAGGCTTCAGAGAATGCCTATGCGCCGTACTCAGGTTTTAAAGTTGGTGCAGCGCTTTTGTGCAGTGATGGTACTGTCTATACCGGCTGCAATGTTGAAAATGCCGCATATCCACTGGGAAACTGTGCTGAAAGAACGGCGATTTTCAAGGCTGTATCAGATGGAAAAAGGGAATTTGAAGCAGTTGCTATTGCAGGAAGTGCGGATGATGATATGTCTGCTCCTTGTTATCCTTGCGGTGCATGCAGACAGGTTATGGCTGAATTTTGTAAGGAGGATTTTAAAATTGTACTTTCAGATTCGGTTCTGACACTCAAAGAGCTTCTGCCATATACATTCAAGCTGTAAATTTGGGCAAAATGCATAAACGATTACTAAACATTTCCTTGACATTTTTTGGTAAAATACTGGATTTTTATAATAAAAAATGTTATAATATAAAAATATGGGAATTAAGGAAAAAAATAATACAAGGAGTGATAATCGGTTTATGAAAAAAATTCTGAAATACCTGTCCGGTATTGCAGTAAGCGGTCTGCTTTTTGCAGCGGTTTCTGTTGCAGTTTCGGCTGATGAGACACAGTCCTCCGAAGAAGCTGTTACAACACCTGTTGTGACAACTGCTGTTACAACCTCGGAAACGGTTACGACAGAAACGCTAACTTCGGAAAGCGCATTGCTTACCACAGATATATCGGAAATGAATACAGGAATTTCATCGGAAACCACAGAAACATCTGCAACTACAGTTACAACGGTTACGACTGTGACAGTTACATGTCCGGAAATTACAGATGATGTTGCAGAGGGATGGAACAGTATTGACGGAAAATGGTTTTACTTTGATGGTGAAAAATTTCTGACAGGCAAACAGGAAATTGAAGGGGAGTATTACATATTTGCAAATAACGGTGCGTTGAGGACAGGCTGGCAGACAGTCAACTCGCAAAGACGTTATTATGACAAGGAAACCCATAGTCCTGTTTATGGCTGGATAAAGTATCTGGGCAACATGTATTACAATGACAAGGAACTCGGTAAGCTTTCCGGAAAGCATGAAATTGAGGATAATACATATATTTTCAGCAGCGAAGGTATAATCTGCACAGGGTTTATAATGTATGAAAATTATATGTATTACGGCAACGAGTCAGGACAGATTCTGTTTGGCGATACTAAAAAGACCCCTGTTTTAATCGGAGAGGATTATTACATTATTTCCCCGAAGGGGTATGTATTAAGAGGATGGCAGACAGTAAACAAGCGCCGCTATTTTTATGATTATGAAACAGGTCTGATCACTTTTGGCTGGGTTGAATATCAGGGAAATTATTATTTTACTGACAGAATAACAGGGAAGTATACAGGAAAACGTTATGTCGGACAGTATCCTTACCGTTTTTCTACCAGTGGTATTCTTCAGACAGGACTTCAGTATTTTCCTGATGAAAATGTAACCTCATATTTTTACCATGACGGTACAAGAGCCGTGCTGGAAATTGTGCATACTGATGATGGAAGCTATTACTTCAATGAAGAGGGGTACATGGAAACGGGCTGGAAGGTAATTGACGGAGCCACGTATTATTTTGATCCTGATGGAAGAATGGCGCTTGGAATATGTACGATTGATGAAAAGCTTTATTATTTCGGAACTGATGGCAAAATGAAAACAGGTCTGCAGCTTATCAACGGAATTAAATATTTTTTTGATGATAACGGCGTCATGCAGTTTGGTTGGAAAACGATAAACAAAAACACATATTATTTTAATCCTGATAACGGTAAAGCATTTACTGGTTGGAATACAATCGAAAACGAAAGATACTTTTTCGATAAGAATTGTGTAATGGCTACCGGAAAATATGTGATTGATGAGAAAACATATTATTTTGGTGATGATGGAAAAATGCGTACAGGCTGGCAGACTATAAATAATGAAAAGTATTATTTCAGTAAGGATGCCGCTAATAAAGGTGAAATGTATATATTCCGTCACGTAATTGATGGCACTGTGTATTTCTTTTATTCGACAGGTGTTATGGCAACTGATGGAAATCAGGAAATTGTAGTCAAAGCACTTTCACAGCTTGGTCAGGAGGGTGGTATGCCATACTGGACATGGTGGGGATTTAATTTCCGCATAGAATGGTGTGCCTGCTTCGTTTCATGGTGTGCAACCCAGTGTGGATACACTCAGGATGGCCAGGTCCCGAAGTTCATATCATGTAAGGTAGGTATAGACTGGTTTAAGGCACATAATCAGTGGATGGGCAGAAATTATACTCCAAAATCGGGAGATTATATTTTCTTCGACTGGGAGCCTGACTCAGTAGCCGACCATGTGGGAATTGTTGACTATTATGAGAACGGATATGTGTATACTGTTGAGGGTAACAGTGATGATAAAGTGCGAAAAAAGTCATATCCTATAGACTCAGAAATGATTTATGGTTTTGCATCGCCTGATTATGTACCATCGAAAGGATTTGAATAATGAAGATTAAAAAAGTTTTATCAGCTGTTTTTGCGGCTGCAGCATTAATGATGTCATCAGTAACGGCATATGCAAAGGATATAGAAATGGATACGGATATTTATCAGCCGGATGAAATCTGCGGATATATATATCTGAATGCAACAACTGAAGCTGACGTTTATTTGAAGGTGTTCAAGCATACTCCTGAAACTGATGAGCAGGGGTATAAGGTATATGATACAGTAATTGAAGCGGAATCTGTTCATGTGAAAAATACATATGTTTATGAGCTTGAATATAACAATTATGATGTGGAAAACGGAGCTTATGAGGGGTATTATGAAATAATGGTAGGAGTTCATAAGCATGCCGGTTCACAGGAGGAAGAAGATATTGCTTATCATACTATAAATTTTGTAGTTGAAGATACTAATTATACAGGCGTTGAATCCACATGCAATATAAGCATAAATATTACTCCGGAAGATCTGGAAGTGCCATTATGCGTTGAAAGTGGTCAGGAGCCGAATATGACCCATGACATTACCTTTTCAAATATAAGCTATATTACCGGTGATGCAAACAATGACGGTAAGCTTACAGTAAGTGATGCGGCGTATATTGCCAGATTGCTTGCAAAAGGCGAAACAATTGACATTGCTACAAATCCGGGCGCGGATTATAATCAGGATGGCAAGGTGAATGTCAGTGATGCTGCCGCTATAGCGCGTAATCTTGCTGCGGCTACTTAATAAAAAATGTAAAGTGCAGGGAAACCTGCACTTTATTTTTTGCTGATAAAGCTTGACATGTATATAAATTTGTGATATAATTAAAATAATAATTGTAATTGCATATGTGCGGGTGTGGTGAAATTGGCAGACACGCCAGATTTAGGTTCTGGTGCCGAGAGGTATGCAGGTTCAAGTCCTGTCACCCGTACCATATTAGGACAATGAAATAGATGTCCACCCTTTAAAGCCCGTATCTACGGGCTTTTTTGCTGCCCTGACACAAAAATTTGAGAGTTCAAAACCATAGATGATTTTCATAGTCTGGAGAGACTTGAACCCTCAACAAAGGTTGTAATAAAGAAATCCAAGGCGTATTTGAGAAAAATAATCTTAGATATGCCTTTTTTCATATATAAAATAGTATACAAACTTTCAAAGACCGTTTTGTCCGGTATCACGAATTTAAGTGATACTGAACAAAGCGGTCTTTTCTATTTAGGGAGGTGGATTTTTTAATACCGCTTAATATTACGAAAACGGAGGACGGAGGTAAGAAGATGAAAAAGTTAAAATTCAATAGTACGCTTAATCATAAGCAGAGTGACTATAGACCCTACGAAGTTGAAGTTGAAAAGGTCATTACTCTTTATGGCAGACAGTTTGAGGAAATGAAAAATCATACGCTTAATGACAATCCGTGGATTGATGAAAACCGTGATATTATGTACATCGATGATAATCATACTGCTCACTGTATGCTCTTTATTGATAACGAAACAGGTGATGGTATTATCGCAGAAGCAGAAGGTTGTGGATATGCCCGAAAGTCACAGTTCATTCCAAATGCAAGAGCGTTGCTTGAAAGTAACGAGCTTACAGCAGCGGAATTAAGGCTCCATGACAGTCTGAAAGAAATCGCAGATAAGATTGCCGAGCTTACACATTGCGGTGAGAAACACTTTGTGTTTGAGGACTTGATGGAAAGAGTTGATCTTGATGTAAACGATATCATGCGTGACGCAGTTACAGCAATGCTGTGTGAGCGTGAAGATATCAAAATGGCTGAAAACACCTTTATTGCAGATTCCTGTCAGTCGGATATAAAGGTTGAGGCTGTGCCTGTTCAGAAATTAACCTTTTACTGTCCTCTGCATATTGTCAGAGAACCGGATGAAACTTACTATGATTTTGATGAGGAAATTTCAGACGAAATGGAAGAAATTCCGTCAAAATATGCTACCTGTTGCGTTGATGAAATCAACAATTTTATTCGGGATTACGCAGAGCCGAATGAAGAACATCGTGGACTTATGGTGTATTATGATGATAACCCTGTTGTAGCAGAAAAGGTGTTTTCTGCCTTTCCGTCTGTAAAAGAGGTTAACGGCGAGCTTGTCGGTGTTTTTGAATGTAAGGCAGGCAGCCTTACCAACAGCGAGCTTAATGAACTGCGTGGATATCTTACCGGTCAGGCGAGTGACGGCTGGGGCGAAGGTCTTGAGCAAAGAGAAATAAAGACCGCTGATTATGGCGAAATTTATGTAAGTTTCTGGAACTCCTCTGACAACTGGTCAATGCAGACAGAAGAAGAGATGGGATTTGAACAGTCCGAGGATTTATCCGAAGAAATGAGTATGGCAATGTAAGAGGAAAAAATATATGTATGACAGAGAAAAAATTAATACGCTGAAAAATCAGTATCCAAAAGGTACAAGAATATGCCTTGATAGCATGGACAATGACCCTCACCCTATTCCATCAGGAACAAAAGGTACGGTGGAACTGGTTGACGATATCGGCACTATACACTGTAAATTTGATGATGGAAGATATCTTGGAATAATCCCCGACGAGGATAGTTTTCATATAATTCATGATGAAGTACAGACAGAAGAACTCAGCGAAGAACCTGAAATGAATATGTCAATGTAAGGCGGTTAGGTATTAAATATACTTAACCGCTTTTTTTGTACCCTGTTGAAGGAAGGTGGTCAGATGATAAGAGTATTCGACGCATTTTCAGGAATCGGCGGTTTCCGTTCGGGACTTGAAAGAGTCGGAGGTTTCAAAATTGTTGCATGGTGCGAAATCGATAAATTCGCACAGAAAGCATACAAAGCGTTGTATGATACAAGGGGTGAGCAATTTTATGAAAATATCAGAAATATTGACACAGGAGAACTTGCAGATTTTGATTTGCTTGTCGGAGGCTTTCCTTGTCAGCCATTCTCAGTCGCAGGAAAAAGAAAAGGAATTGCCGATGAACGAGGTGATTTGTTCTTTGAACTTGCCCGAATTCTTGAAGCCAAAAGACCTCGCTATTTTATTTTGGAAAACGTACCTGGACTCATGGGGATTGATTCGGGGAAAACTTTCGCCCAAATCATTGAAACGCTTTGCAAACTGGGGTATTGCGTGGAATGGCGTGTGTATAACAGCGCCGATTACCTTCCCCAAGTCAGAAAAAGAGTATATATTGCAGGATGTTCTGGAACTGACTGTTCCGGAAAAATACTGGCTTTCGGCAGAAGCGACAGCGAAAATTGCAGGAAAACTCAGCAACTGATAGTCGGCAGTCAGGGTTCAAGGGTATATGACACAAACGGTCTTGCAACAACCCAGTGCAGCGGTTCTGGTGGCATGGGAGGTAAAACAGGACTTTACTTCATCGACTGCAATCCAGATCCTCAGATAACGGATAATGCAAGATGTGTAACAGCTCGTCAGAACAGCGGTGTAAGTAATCATAAGGGTGAACATTCCGCTGTTTTTTGCGCCCAGCGTGACGCTGGACCCATCTCGTTTCCGACTTTTACAAAAACTATTCTCAATGGCTCGACCAGAGAAAAAAGGCGCGATGTTTTATATAATCTAAACAAAAGCTATAACGCGAAATTGTCCTGTGCGGTCACGCACCCAAGAGCAATAATAAATCCTTTTAAAGAAAACACATGGCAGAACGGAAGAAGAATAAAAGAACCCAATGAGCCTATGTTTACAATAACCGTAACAGACCGACACGGCGTTGTCCATAACGGAAGAATACGCAGGCTTATGCCGATTGAAGCATGGCGGCTGCAAGGCTTTACAGACGAGCAGTTTCATAAGGTTCAGGAAATCGGAATGTCCGATGCACAGCTGTATAAACAGGCAGGCAATGCGGTGACTGTTCCTGTGGTCGAGGATATTGCAAGAAATCTGTTGAAATTCGATAAGGAGCTGAAGGATAATGGAAAACAAACTTAAAATATTTGAAACCTGCTAATAAAAATCAATAGACAAAATAGCCAAAATTGAAAAAGGTTAAGTAGCAGTAAAAGGGTATAGCAAAGCTGACGTATGAAAATATGAGATTCAAACGCCGAATAG
>SVNU01000119.1 GCA_015066715.1 Ruminococcus sp.
AAGCATCCTCAATGAATTCGCAATCTGAAACAGTGACCTTCTCTCTTGAAGTAACCGCATAAGGAACGTTTATTGTATCGCCAGAATTATCAACTTTTTCGGCAGAATAAATATACCCCGACACACCTTTATATGTGTCGATTAAAGCGTTTGGGTAATATTCTTCAAGATTAAGAATTCCATCTTTGTCAAAGCCGTAGCTTGCCCATTTATGCCATACCCCCGAATAGTTAAAGCCTGTTTCCTTGCAGAATTTTTCAACCGCATTGCTTAAATACACGAGGACATTTTCCCTTTTTTCAGAAAAATAAATCAAGGGAATATCGTGGTTTGAAATTCTCGGTTCAAGTGTTTTTATACCTTTGATAGAAGAAGCGTGATAATACATTACAGTACCTCCAAAATCCCTTCCAAATCTTTAACCCTATAATCCTGTCCGAAATCTCCGCCTTTGTTATCCCTGTCCACCCACACTGTCTTTATATTCAAAGCCTTTGGTCCGAGTATGTCGTCGGTTATGGAATCACCCACAAACAGCACTTCCTGCGGACGTAAATCATTCTGGGCGAGTATCTTTTCAAAAAACAACGGAGAGGGTTTATAGCATTTCAGATTTTCCGAGGTGTAGACCTTATGTACTCTTATTCCGTTCTTTTTCATTACACTTTCAAGCACATCATTGTCTGTATTTGAGCCAATGAAAACCTGATATTCAGCCATAAGCCTTTCAAGCACCGCTTTTGTTTCGTGGTAAGCCTCACGCTGAAATGCACCCGATAATAAGAAATCAGCATCATTTTCTGCATTTCTGCTTACACCGAATCTGTCGTAAAACATCTGTATCCGTGCGATAAAAATTTCACGCTCGGTCTTGAATGCACTGCTGTCTGCGGTGTGCTTTTTGTAAAAAAACTTCCATTCATCAAGAAAAGCCTTTTCGTCAACCACAATGCCGTTTTCGGTTATGTGCTGCATTATTGTCCGTGCAGAACCTCCGCTTGTGACCTTAAAAAGCGTACCGAACGCATCAAAAATTATTGCTTTCATAATGACTCCTTAGCGTTGAAAAGATAGTTTTTTATATCCCCAACGAACTGATTTCCGCAGCGTGCAAGCTCACCTAAAACCCTGTCTGTTCCGTATTCTGTCTGATACCAGTTTTCCTTTGTTATGTTGTAGCAATAAACAGGACAAACCTTAATATCAACATCGGGAAACGCCATCTGATAAAGCATCAAACAACGGCGTGCGTGAAAGGCTTTACATACAATGATAGCTGTCTTTATTTCTATCCCTTTTTCATCAACAACCTTGCGTGAAAGAAATGCGTTGTCACGAGTATGTCCCGATTTATTTTCTTCGATAATTGCAGACACAGGAACGCCGTTTTTTATTAACGCATCTGTAAAAAATTCGCAGTCGGAATGATAATCACCGTTATATATTTCTGCTTTGGAGCGAACACCCTGCCACTTTTCCATCTTTACACTTACTCCGCCCGAAGGAATAAGCCACCTCGCAAAACCCTTGTGATACAGCTCCGCCGCATATTCAGGCTGCTGCGGATGTGAACCTCCCGGAAGAAAAATTGCGTCAACCTTCCGCGGCTCATCGGCCACAAATATGTAATCTGATATATCAGTAATAATTCGGTTTGTCATAAATACCTCCCATAAAATTATCTACTTTTATAATAGCACAAATTCAAGAGCATTTCAATCTGCAATTCGGTAAAATAAAAGCTATATTAGGTCTTAAAATAATACTTATCCGCTGTGCGGTTTTCTTGACACAATCCGCAAAAAATATTATCATATAATCATCGAATCAAACCGAAAAAACTGCGACTTATAAGTGAAAGCTTTCAAAAGAGGTGTACTATGCACATAAACGACATCGAAAACATTATGAATTATCTGTTTTCTGCCGCACTTAAGAAATGCGGAAACTTTGAGGACGCAGAGGATCTGACAAGCGAAACGCTGCTTGCCGCTCTGAAATATCCGAAGGAGATAAAGGATATAAAAAAGTGGCTGTCGGGGGTACTTAACCACAAGTATTACGATATGTTAAGGCGAAAATACAAGTTCCCTACGGTAAGCATCAACCTTATTACAGAGGACATACCCGACTTTGAGGAAGAACAGGCTGATGTACCGAGCGATGACGAAATACGCCGTGAGGTTGCATATCTTTCGGGAAAGTATCGTGAGGTTATTGTCCGTCACTATCTTAACGGCGAAAAGGTCGAGAGTATTGCAACCAAGCTTGGTATCCCGAAAGGCACAGTGCTGTCAAGGCTGTCCACAGGCAGAGAGCAGATACGGAAAGGATTTGATTCTATGGAACGTTACGAAAAACAAAGCTATCAGCCTGAACAGCTTGAAATAACCTGCAACGGCTGTATGGGACTTAACAACGAGCCTTTTTCATTGGTTCAGGGCGATATACTAAAGCAAAACATTCTCATCGCCGCTTATGAAAAGCCTGTTACCTGCGTGGAAATTGCTCTCTCGCTGGGTGTACCGACAGCGTATATTGAAAATGCCGTCAACGACCTTGTGAAATCGGAGCTTATGCAGAAAAAGGGAGATAAGGTTTTTACGGATTTTATGATTGCAACTCCCGAACAGATTTTAAAAAGTCTTGATGTGCAGATTGAATTTTCAGAAAAGAATTACGATACTATCTGGAGCTTAATAAGTGAATTTACTGCGGAAGTAAAGGAGTGTATCAAGGACTTACAACTCAAGGAAAATGAACGACGTAAGCTGGAATATTTCTTTATACTGCACCTGTTCTCTAACGGCATTTATCAGGCGGTACAGCGTATAGTCCCGTCAAAGGAAGAATACCCTCTCCGTCCCGACGGCGGAAAGTGGATAGCATTCGGGAACAGATATCCTCTTGACTTTGATTTTGAGAGTTACAGGTTCTCAAAATACTGCTACGGCGGAGAAAGACGTTCGTACGAGGAAAACTTTTTCAGCTCAAAGTCCGTTGACCTGCATATCTATGACGCACAGCCTGACCTTAACAAATATCAGCACGGAGATACTTTGCTCAACGATGAAATATTTATGAAAATGCTGTATATTATTTACAAGGGTATTCCCTTCAACTATACGGGACTTGACCCTATTTATCTTGAAAGAATACCTCATCTTGCGGAATGCGGCATACTGCGTATGGAAAACAACATTCCCGAGCTTGATATTCCTGTTATTTCAAAACAGAAATATGACGAGATAGAAAAGCTGCTCATACAGAAAATCTATGTATTTGCGGATATGTTTGAGCCGCTTCTTCGTGAAATAATGCCTGAAATGAAATACAAAGTCCCTAAGCACCTTGAAAGCCGTATAGCGGAATGCAGAAAATACAGCTGTTATGCTTTTCCTATGGCGGTTATGAAAATAGCTATGGGAAAGGGCGATTTTTATACCGAAAATTGTACACCGCCTATGGTTATGGTGATTGAGGAGTGAAAATAAATTATTATTCATACAACGCTGAATTTTATTTTTAAAAGCCCTTGACTCTTACCCTAACATAAGATATATAATATGCTCATAAGGTACCTTAAATTTATTGAAAGGAAACAGGATTATGAAAATAGGTGAGTTTGCAAAGAGCGTAGGAACGCGGATTTCTGTGCTTCGTCATTACGACAGAGAAGGTCTGCTTAACCCCGTTTTTATTGACAGATTTACGGGATACAGATATTATGATGAAACTCAGGCCGAGCGTTATAACCGCATTACCGAATTAAAGGAAGCGGGGTTTACTCTATCGGAGATAAGAGAAATACTGAACGGTGCTGATACAGATATGCTTTTTACCCGCAAGAGGTCTGAGCTCGAGCAAACGCTTTGTAATCTTGAAAAGGTTAAGAAAAAAATGTCAGAATTAAAATTAAGCAAAAGCGGATTTGACCCGATTACAGAAAATATCGACCTGCCCTTTGTAAATGATGAGAGAGCAGTGGGTAAGTGGGAAATTGTCAGCGAAAGTGCTGATATAGGCGGAAAAAAGCGTGAGCTATATTTCCTTCCCAACGGCGAAAGCTACTGGTGCTACGGCTGGACAAAAGGAAAGCTGTTGTACAACGACGGAATAAACTCTTTTGCCTGTGACTATACATTGGAAGAACATAGCGACGGAATTTACATGACTGTAAGATTCAAGTCATACGACTATGTAAAAACAGGTAAAGTAACTCCTGTGGTACTCAGACAGCTTGACAATAAGCACTACACAAAGCAGGGTATTGCCCGAAAGGACAATATCGAACTGCCCTTCAGAAACGACGAAGAGCTTATCGGCAAATGGAAGTCGGTGGATTTCATTCTCACCAAAGAACAGTTTTCGCCCACAAGCGAAAAAAATGACCTTTATTTCAAGGAGGCTGAGTTTTTTGAAGGCGGAAATTGTTCGGTTCTGTTCACAGATGAAAAAATCAGTGGCAATGAAAAGATTTGCTGGACAAAGGGCTGCATGATAAAAAAATGGAACAGCACAGCTTGTGCTTATGAAATACGCCATGTTGGCGAAACAGATTACCTTATAATGGAATGGAAAAGCGGCGATTACCGCTGGGGCGGAATGGACACGGATTACTATGTCTTTGTAAGAGCATGAGCGTATGTGATACTTATTTTTGCTGAAATAAACGAAACGGGCGGCCTTTTGAGCTGCCCGCTTTGTGTTGGTCCCTCAGGTGCCAGAGGTTGGCAATGCCTGCTCCGTTCAGCTTGAAAGTTGAGTGCAAAGCGCAAAAATCACCATCCGCGGTGGACGAGACTGCCTCCGCAACGGAGAACTGAGCCTTCTGTCTCAACGGTCAATGAGCTTTACGAAAGTCCCTGAAGATATGTTTGAGCCCCTTCTTCGTGAAATAATGCCTGAAATGAAATACAAAGTCCCCAAGCACCTTGAAAGCCGTATAGCGGAATTCAGAAAGTACAGCTGTTATGCTTTCCCTATGGCGGTTATGAAAATAGCTATGGGAAAGGGAGATTTTTATGCCGAAAACTGTACGCCGCCTATGGTTATGGTGATTGAGGAGTAAAGTAACGAAACTAAAATGAGAGCGTTGCCGCTTTTGTCGGTAACGCTCTTTGTTGCATATTTTAGGTACTATAATATTGCATTCCTATTATACCAATCTACTTTTTCAAATAATATACCTTTTCGACTCCTCTTCCCTCAGAATAAACCAAACCTGCTTTTTCCATATCTTTCATAATAATATAAGAACGAGTTTTTTTAACTGTAAATAATAGCTGAACATCTTCTTCCGTTATGTATTCGTTATATTCCAGATAATTTATAATTTCCTTCATTTGAGAAGTTATTTTAACTTTTGGTTTATTATCAGAATGGGACTTATTCATATTCGGTAATATTATTTTAAAACTATTTGCTGTTGCTTCAATTGTTGGCCGGACATCGCAATCCCTGTACAGATTATATATTTTTCTTATTCCCGTTCCATACGACTTATCAGCTTGCAACTTGCCGACTAATTCCGCAAGCTTTTTATTTCGAGGCTGTATAACACCATTTTTAATATCATCAAGCGAAAGCCCTGACATCAGCCCACCGATGGAAATAATTTCGATCTGTTTATTGTTTACATTTATAATTACACTGCCGCTAAAGCTATAATCACGGTGAACAACCGCATTTAACAATGCCTCATACAAAGCTTCTTCAGGATAGTCCTGACGTTCTGTTTTTTCAGAAGCACTGCGAGCTGTTCGTATTTTTAAAAAATCGTATACTTTAATAACCTGCTTGAAAACGGAGCCTGTAAATTCTTCGCTATCTATAATACAAGTGTTTGCTTCATCATTAAAAACGGCAACCTTTATCGTATGCACACATTGATCGGATAATACGCTTGCCAGATTTGTATAAAAAGAATCTGATTCGCTTTTAATTCCCAAGGCTCTCTGATTTTCATCTGAAAAATCAATGTCACGCTTTTTTAAAACCTTCTTTGTATACGAAAATGTTAATGCCTGATTAGGCGAAATCAATTCTTCATATTTGCATCCGTTTGCTTTTATTATCATTTGTCGTATTTGTTCAAGAATATCATCAATTTCCATAAAACTCGCCCCCTCTATTAATTTGATTCCATTATACATCATATTTTCAAAACAATCAATCAGCAAAAGTGAAAAATATATGAATTTTCACTTTTTTCATTATCAGGCACAAATGCAGTGAATAAAATGTGAATTTTCACTTTTTTCACTTTTCAATATCAACGCAGTGAACAAAATATGAATTTTCACTTTTTTCACTTTGGAAAATATAGAAAGTAATTTCTTGCCGATGATTATATTTTTATCTGTCAAATGAATTTTACAATTTATTCTATCAAGCTATAATAGAGGGGCCAAATACACGGATTTTTACCGAAATTTCCAATAAAAGAAACTTGGACAATTTGTGTCAGGCAAAATATCTAAAACAAGTGCTTTAAAACTGTGCATTATGACAAGCAAACCTCAAAAATAGCAAAAATTACCTGTTTTTTTCAATTTTTTCAAAATTTTAAAATTTACTCAATCATACTGATTATAGAGGGGGTTAATTCAAGTCATTTTTCCCCATAAAAAAGTCGAATAAAGCTGATGGAGTATCCCTGAGCAATCCATGAGATTGAACGCAACAGCTTCAAATAAAATGCGTTGGTGAGGCGTGACCGTAGCGAAGCAGGGCTGAACATGGACCCCGAGGTTATTGCGCCGCAGCATGCGATATCCCCGGTCAGGAGGACGTACCTTGCCTCCTTAAACATTGGGTAGGGCTGGAACGCTGGGGGCAAAACCCGGGATGCTTGCATGGAAGACAGGACAGCGTTTGTCGCAATATCAAGAGATATTGGTCATGCAGGTTGCTGCGGCGATTTAAATTTTCATCAAATTTTCATAAATTTTTT
>SVNU01000120.1 GCA_015066715.1 Ruminococcus sp.
AAGCTCCATTTCCTTTTCGCTTAAACCGTGTGTTCTTGTTTTCATTACTAATACCTCCAAGTTTTCTTGTGGGTATTATTACCATTTACACGGTTTTGTATTCAGACTCACTGCTTATGCAGTAAGTCCTCATAATAGACAGTTATTTAAATCGGTTATAATATGCCTCCAGTTTATCGTTGCATATTTGTTCAATGTCTTTCTTTTCATTTGAAGTGAGGAGCTTCCAGACAGTAGGCTCGATTTCAATAATTCCGAGTGTTTTGGTATGCCTTAAAATCTGCATATCTTCAAAACGTTTAAATGGATTGGACAGAATATTACGCTGAGCCTCTTTGTCTGTGTATCCGCCTTTTGCAAAAATACTGTTTGCCTTTTCAACAACAAGACCATTACTGCGTCTGCTTTCATAAAAGTTTCTGAAATAGGTGATTATATCGTTGATGTTAATCTTACCCTTTTCATCAGCATATTTAAGAACAGCTTTGATAAGGACGGGTTTATAGGAATAAGTCATGTCCATCTGACGTATCATTTCAATAAACAAATCCTTACGGTTTTCATCATTAATAAGTCGCCAACCAAATTTTTCAGCAGTTTTTTCAAGAGTATCCTCAGTAAAGTATTTAAAAGTTTTGTATTCACTTATAGGAACAATCAGGTCAGGGATAATTTCACCTTCCCGTATATATTTTCCAACTGTTTCAGCAGAAGCATCAACCCTTCGGACAAATTCCATCTGTGAAATCATTCCTGCCGCTTCTTCCTGCCAGTTAAAAACATCCACTGCTTCATAATCGGTAACGCTTATAGGAAAATCAATAACAGCTTCAGGCTTTTCACCTTTAGCGTAAAGTGCGTCATCAGCTGTTTTTTGTTGTGATGTGGCTAAAACCAGTTTGCCCGGTTTATATTCGTTGAGTTTAAAGAGCCTGTGCACAGAATACGGAGTGTTATACTGACTGGCATTATCAACAAAATCAAATACTATCAGACAGTCCTTATTTTCGGCAAGACGCATACCACGTCCAAGCTGTTGTGTATAAAGCACTTTTGACATTGTAGGACGTGCCATAAACAATACTTCCGTTTCAGGACAATCCCAGCCTTCGTTAAGCAGATCACATGCACATAACGCTTTGATTTCGTTCTTTCTGAATTTTGCAAGATATTCTTTGCGTTCTGAAGATTTCATACTGCCTGATACGGCATAAGCTTCTACGCCACGTGCTCTTATCATTTCAGCAATCTGTTCTGCGTGTTTGACGCTTGCACAGAAAATTACGGTACGTTTTGTGCTGACATATTCCATAAAAGTATCAACAATAAGTGTATTTCGTTCAGGAACAAAAATCCTGCTTTCAAGGTCACGGATGTTATACTGAACGCTGTTGAAACGTACCTTTGTCAGATCAACGTTAGTATGTATTCTTATACAACGTACAGGAACCAGTTCGCCTATTTCAACAGCTGTCTGTATATCAAGCTTGTGTGCAGTGTTTTTAAAGATGTCAAGTATGTTCTTGTCGTCAGCACGTTCAGGTGTAGCAGTTAAACCAAGAGTAAATTCGGGTTTGAAATATGTGAGAACCTTCTGATATGTATCGGCAGAGGCATGGTGTGCTTCATCAATTATCAGATAATCAAAGTCGCTGTCTCTGAACATATCAAGATTCATTGAAACACTCTGGATACTGCCACAGACAACATGTGCATTAGGCTGCTTTATGGAATCAAAAAATCTGCCGACCGTAACATCTTTCCACATTTCACGGAATGTTTTTGTTGCCTGTTCAACAAGTTCATAAGTATGAGCAAGGAAAAGTGTTCGTTTACCTACACGCATGGCATCAGATACAGCTGTAACTGTTTTGCCGGTTCCTGTTGCATGATAGAGGAGGGCTATGGTTTCATGATTACGTCGCATTTCTTCAAGTGAGTGTAATGCCTGTTTTTGGTGCTCTTTCAGAGTGAGGTCATAGCCGTTTATGGTTTTGCCACGCTGAACAGGAAGATAGTCTTCAACCTCACGGAATGAGGCATTACTGCCAAGGAAAACACGAAGTTCGTCCTTTACAGTATCAGGTTGAATCTGCATTTGTCTTACAGCCCAGCGGTATACATCCCAGCCAAGATGAATCATGCTGTTTTGCTTAAGAAGATCGTCATAGAATTTATTCTGTGAGATGATGTTTTTATTGTGAGATGCTTCATCATCAATTTCTATGGCTATTTTTCTTGTACCGCTTTCAAGAAAAAAATCTGCAAAACGGTCATTCTGATATATGTCATAAAAATGGTATTGTGAGTAAAGAAAACCTGCTTTTTCTGCTCCGAAGGTTTCGCTGAAAAGCTCAATGAACAAGTCTTCGGCACTGCTTCCCGAAGCAGAATGAAATTCTGTTTTTGCCATGTTTTTTCTCCTTAATCCTCGACATATTCAAGATAGATACGTTTTTTGAAAGCGCCACGTTTTTCAGCCTTCTGAATACGCAATTGTTCAAGTTCATTAATCGAACAGCCTCTTGCTTCGGTAATTGCATATATCACTTCAAGCATATCTGCAAGTTCTTCAAGGCTTTTATCTGTCTGATATTCTTTACATTCTTCGTTTAATTTACGGTCAAGTTCAGACAGGTATTCTTCATTGGAAAGGATTCGGCAGTGTGGAGTTTTCCCACTGTTTTTTATAATATCCGGAATATTATCACGTACAAGTTTATTGTATACAGGCATATTAAAATCTCCTTTTATATTTAGATGAATTTTTCTTATTTATTATAGCATATTTTTTTATATACTACAATACAAAATTCCTGCTTCGTAAATTGTAGGATTTTGCTGATTTTTTTTAAGAAAATATAAGGAATTTCTTGAAAATGCCTATCTTTTTGTATTCTCTAAAGAACACATTATTCCAATGACAATGTCCTAAAAAAAGTACACTCCTTACAGTATTATATAACTGTAAGGAGTTGATTTTTATGAACGATAAAAACATAAGAAACATATTAATTGCATATCTTCAGGCGGTACATGATAAGGTGCGTATTTATCAGGAAAAAAGCATAGGTTCATCGATATGTGATGTTATGGCTGTAACCGATTGTCTGACAGGGTATGAAATCAAAAGTGACTGCGATAATTACGCAAGACTTCAGAAGCAGGTTGGGGCGTATACTGCATTTTTCGATAAAAACTATATTGTTGTAAGTGAACGGCATTTAAAAACTGTTTACAACAAGGTGCCTGACAGCTGGGGAATTATTGCGGTTATGGAGAATGATATCAGAGTTGACAGAGAAGCTAAATTCAACGAACATGTTTCACGTCGTTCACAGCTTTCGATACTCTGGAAACTTGAGCTTAAAAACCTTCTTGTGAAAAATGAAATGCCGATGTTTGCTCAACGTGAAAAGGGGTATATTGCATCGAGAATTGCAGAAACTGTTTCTCCTGAAACACTTGGAATGCAGATTGCACAGGAGCTTATGGAAAGGGATTATTCTGTATTTGATGCAGAGGATTATACAATTCATTCAGACAGTCCGTATATTGAAAACCGCAGAAGTCTGCCGCAGCTTGATATTATAGATACTCTTTCAGAAGAAAATCTGTCGGAATTTACTCTTGACAAATGGATCCGGCTTTATCAGAAAGCCAGGGAAATTCAGAATGAAAAGGAGAAAAGATTCAGACAGAAAACAGAAAGAAATGTTATAAATAAAATTCCTTATACCGATATAGAAGTATCGCTTGGAGTGCCCTGGGTTTCCCCTGCAATTGTAGATGAGTTTATTACTTATCTGCTTGATATGAAGTATCCTTACGGAAATTACAACGGCGGTAAGTGGGTTAAATATGAGCCTGTAACAGGAAGCTGGTCAGTTGAATGCAAGCGTTCAAGTTCACTTAATGTCAATGCAACAGTAAAATATGGACTTGAACGATATAACGCACTCTGTATAATTGAAGCAACATTGAATTTAAGGGAAATTAAACTTTTTGATTACGGTATTGAGTACAATGAAACTGATACAATTGCCGCCCTTGAAAAGCAGAAGCTTATTAATGAAGAGTTTAAAAATTGGGTGTGGGAGGATGAGGACAGACGCTGGGAAATTGAAAATACTTACAACAAGATGTTTGCGGGCTTTGAAAAGTGCCGGTATGACGGAAGCAGACTGAGTTTTCCTGATATGAATCCTGAGTTTGAACTTTATCCTTATCAGAAAGACGCAGTGCAGAAAATAATTTCAACTCCGAACACGCTTCTGGCTTTTGATGTTGGTGCAGGAAAAACCTATATTATGATAGCTGCTGCAATGAAAATGAGGAGTGAAGGTATTTCACGGAAAAATATGTTTGTCGTACCAAATAATATTGTAGGTCAGTGGGAGAAAATTTTCACAACGCTTTATCCAAAGGCAAGACTGCTTACAATTGAACCAAAAGTTTACAAACCACAGATGAGAAGCAAGGTGCTTTCACAGATAAAAGACGGAGATTATGACGGAATTATTATAGCATACAGTTGTTTTGAAATGATTCCTTTGTCGCTGACATATCTGACAAACGAAATGAACAGACAGCTTTCCGAAATAGATATGGCTGTGGGCAGGCTGAAAGGTTCATCCTCCTGGGTATGGGAGTCATCAAAGCTTGAAAAGGAAAAGGATAGGATACGAAATCTTACATACAAATTTCTTGACAGTATGAAGTATAAACACGATTCCATTACATTTGATATGCTGGAAATCAACACGATTTTTCTTGACGAGGCCCATAACTACAAAAATATTCCGCTCCATTCCAGAATGAAAAATATCAATGGCATAAACATAACAGGATCTCCGAAATGTACCGACATGATGCAGAAAATCAGATGTGTTCAGCAGCATAACGGTGGACGGGGAGCGGTGTTTGCAACGGGTACACCTCTGTGCAATTCTATTTCAGATGCCTATGCAATGCAGATGTATCTTCAGTATGATGATTTATGTAAAATCAATCTTGAAAAGTTTGACAACTGGGTAAAGACATTTGCACTTCCCGAACAGCTTTGTGAAATAGATGTTGATACATCAAAGTTCAGATTTGTGCGAAGATTTTCAAAGTTTTTCAATCTTCCCGAGCTTTCAAAAATGTTTTCGGGAGTTGCTGTTTTTCACGCTATGACAACAAGTGAGGGACTGCCTGTTCTTGAAGATTACAGCGATGTTGTAATTGAAAAAAATCAGCCGCTTATGAATTATATGCAGAAGCTTTGTGACCGTACTGAGCTTATCCGAAACAAGGAAGTTGACCGCTGTCAGGACAATATGCTTAAGGTAAGTACAGACGGAAGAAAGGCGGCTCTTGATTTAAAGCTTGTGGGAGAAATACAGCCTGACGATACATCAAAGGTTTTAAGATGCGGTGAAAAGGTGATGGAGATATATAGGGAACATCAGGGTTGTTCACAGCTTGTGTTCTGCGACTATTCAACGCCTAAGGGTGAAAGATTCAATGTGTATTCAAAGCTTCAGGAGTATCTTGTTCAGAAGGGAATACCCGAAAATGAAATTGCATTTATTCACAGCTATAACACCGAAAGCCGTAAGCTTTCTCTTTATAAAAAGGTGAACGAGGGGATAGTCCGTGTACTGATAGGCTCAACCTTTAAGCTTGGTATCGGTGCAAATGTGCAGACAAAGCTCAAAGCCGTCCATCATCTTGATGTGCCATGGAGACCTGCTGATATGATTCAGCGTGAGGGCAGGATTATAAGACGTGGAAACGAAAACAAAAGTGTGTTTATATACCGCTATATTGCAGAGGGAAGCTTTGACGCGTATTCATGGCAGGTTCTTGAAACAAAGCAGCGGTTTATATCACAGTTTTTAAACGGCAGTTCATACCAGCGTACAGCATCTGATCTTGAGGGTAATATTCTGACCTATGCCGAAGTAAAGGCACTTGCTTTATCAAGTCCCCATATGAAAGAACTTGCGGAAAAGGAAAATGAACTCAGAAATCTTAATATTCTGCGTATCAAACATGATAATGCAATGCAGACGCTTGAAAATGAGCTTAAGGAAATACCGGGAAAAATGCCTGATATGACAGCGGCGAAAAATAATCTCGAATATCTCAGCGGTTTTGACAGCAAAAGGTTTTCGGGAGAATATCAGAAAATCAAAAACAGCTTTGCCTATAACTTTATTACAGGCGGCGAAAAGGCTGACAGTAATCTGTCTGTTCTGAATTTCAAAATAACACTGCCAGAAAATCAGAATAAAGATAAGCCGTATATTTTCCTTGAAAGAAACGGCGGAAAATACTATCTTGAAATGGGTAAAAGTAGTTCAGGCAACGGCAGGCGAATTATCAATTTTCTCAAGGACTTTGAAAAAACATACAATAAGCTTTCCGAATATGAGCAAAAGCTTATAAAGCGTAAGGAAGAAATTGAATGTGAACTTCAAAAGCCGAAGCCTTACAATACTCAGATAAATGAATGTCAGAAAAGGATTGATGTATTGAGATCTAAAATTGAGTTATATGAGAATGATAATTTTTAAGAGATATTAAAAATATAATCTTGTAAACTTTATATTCAATAAGAAATCCGTATTTTGTATAATTACAAAATACGGATTTCAGTTTGTCGAAAAAGTCCTTTAAGGATTTTTGAACTAAAAGTTTTTTGGTCCAGCAATTTTTCAAAAATGCTGGCAGAATCCAAAGGCAGAGCCTTTGGTCGCTCACCGCAGTGAGCGAAACACCTTGCCTAAACGGCGCATTTACAAGGGGTGAATTGACAAAACAGCCCGGTGGGCTGTTTTTCAAGAGGGGACGCTTTACAAGAGAAAGCGTCCCCTTACTTTGGTCGTACTCAAATTTGTCTGCCGATTTAATCGGCACGAAAATCAAA
>SVNU01000121.1 GCA_015066715.1 Ruminococcus sp.
AGTCAGCAGACATAGGCTCCTGACATCAGAGCCAAACATTCACAATTACACTACTTACAACAACACAACAAGGAATTAAAACACCAGCCAATTTTTTTACAAAAAATAACAACAAAACCATTGACTCTAACAGAATGAATTGATATAATGTATATAGTGAGAACAAGAGAACATATATTCTCGTCGCTCTTCGTTTCTTACTATTTCCATAACCTTTATCAAAAGGATTCCTTTCCAATCCTCTGCTATTGACCTATGGAACTCTAGTAGGGGAGTTTTTTATCCCCCAAAACAACCGCCTATGAAAAGCAGTTGAGTTTCTTTCGCAAACTTGCGAAGAAACAACGCTTTTCTCGGCTTTTGGCAAAAGCTGATAGATTTTCAAAATTAATGAGACATTGAGACAAAACACCTTACAAACGGCTATTCTACGACCTTTTATCGTGTCACAATTTGGGCTTGTCTTAAAATGTGTAATGAGACATTGAGGCAAATTAACAGTTTGTTCACATTTAAAAATCAAAAACTACTGGATTTTTACGCTAAAATACCGATATTTATATTGGAACAGAGAAAATGCAAAAATAAGTCGACAAGTCGACATCTATTAAACAAATGGCTTAAATGCGTGCTTTATCGCTTGTATTTTGTGAGCCCGTCTACAAAATGCAAAAGTCGACAAGTCGACATTGTCACACATATAAAGACCCCGAAGGCTGACCCCAAAGCTTGACCTCGAAGCTGCACATTCAAAATGACATCGAAGCCTGACCCACGAAGCCCTGACATCAGATTGTCGCTAGAAACAACACAAAGTCCAATCGCTAATATTTCTTTTTTAGCCGTTAAGCGTAGCGACAAAAGGCTAAAAAGAAATATTAGCATAACTCCTTACTCTATGAGTAATTTCGCAAAACTTTTACTAAACAGAAAATTTGAAAGTTAACTTTCAAAAAGGCTTAGTTGCTTGTTGATTTCTGATTGATATTTTCTTGCTTTTGTGTAATTGTATGTAACATCAAAAGCAAGCCATAAACGGTTAGGGGATTGAACGCATAAACAAATATCACCGTTATCAAGTCTTGCAAAATAGTTGTTAGCGTTGTCAATTGTTACACGGCGAATTATTGTGAATTCTCGGTCAATCTCTTTATCTCTGTCACTTTCTAACCTGCCTTTCAAAATTCTTATGTATATATCTTTAATAATTTTCATTGTTAAGCACCTTTTATTGTACTGTATAAAAATTTAGTAGCTGTTTTTATACCTATAAGTGATATTGTTAATGGTAATAATGTTTTTAATACACTTATCATTTGAACTTTTAATGGTATTTCTTCGCCGTTTTCGTCTGTTGTTGTGAACGCTTCTTTGATAAATGTTTGCATTTCTTCAAAATGATTTCCGATATATTTAGCTAAAAAGTAAATGCCGATAATTGCTATAATACTACCGATAATAGCAATTATCGGCACTAAAATTTTTTGTGGCGGTATTGGTGGCTTTTGGGGTTTAGGGTCATATTCTGATACAGCTTTAAATCCAATGTCAAAATCTTCATAAACGTCTTTCATAATAACCAACCTTTCCGCCCGTCTTGCCGATAGCACAGCATTGAAAGTTAACTTTCAAAAATATTCTTATCCCTTGAATTCTTCTTGCATTTCGACGTCACATTCAACGCATTTTATTCTACATTCCTTTGTTGCTCTTACAATAAGGTCACAACAAGGACAAATATATTTACGACTTGATTGTTTTGTGCCTGTAGTTGCTTTTTCAGCAACAAGCGGTCTTTTTTTAAAGATTGTAATTTCAGCAAAATTACAGTTATCTTTCAGCCATTCCGCTGTATCATGTTTCAAGCTTGTAACGCTCCAACCGATTTTATCAGCTTCACGAACGTTTAATCCGTGTTCCTCTGCAATCTGCTTAAACTTCTTGTTGTGGTAAATACCACTCCTTGAAGTGTCTTTAATGTCATTCTGTAAAGCATACAGATGACACATCTCATGCATGAGTGTTGATACAATCTGTTCTCTTGGGCGGTCAAGATAATCACTTGAAATGTTGATGTTGTATCTTTCTTGTTGTCCTTGCTTCCAATTCTTCACGGTGTGTATCCAACCGAAAGCGCCTTTCTTGTATCCGCTTTCAAAAGTAATGATAACTTTTTCAAGTTCGTTATTGAAAAAATGCTCGTTTATCCTGCTGAACATACCTTGCATGATGATTTGTAAATCTTGCATGGTATTAACCTTTCTGTTAGGTCTTGACATTTCTTTCACTCCTTGTTATAATTAGTGAGGAACACAAGGACTTTTTTTAATTACTTGTTATAGTTCATCAGTTCCATAAAAGTCATGTAATCGGTACTGCTTACTAAGTGGAATTTAGGCTCGCCGTACTCTGTGACTTTTTCGCCGTTCGGTGTATTGATGATATCATCAAGCCAAACGGAAACAAAACCATTGTAACGCTTTATGACTATGAATGAATAGCCGTCATTCATTGCTTGTAAGGCGTTAAATTTTGCTCTGTATGTAGCTTTCATAAAAGCATTTCTCCTTTCTTTGTTGGCTGATATCGGTATGCCTAACCGTTGCTACAATAGGGTATTTGCTCCGCTGTTGCATTGCCTTGTGTTCCTCTGGAATAGGGCTGATAGGCTCAACCCTTTAGAAGCCTTGCTATTAGTTGGGAAACTTCCAGTATTCAACGTGGTATGTGTAGCCGTTTGCTTTGCAATACATCTTGCATATTTCTTCTTCATTTGCAAGATAAAAGCCATAAATTTCATTGATTACAAAAACCTTTTCAATTCTCATTTTCCATTCTCCTTTTTGAAAGTTAATTTTCAATTAGGGTTTTTGTCTTACCCTCTAATACTATTATACAATAGTACGATTACATTTAAAAGTACTTTCTGTAAATAAATTGTGTAATAGTACTATGTATTTTATTAATAAAATATGTACTAGTACTATGTTCCATGTGGAACAAAATTGTGCTTGACATTGTAACTGTACTATGGTATAATCTCTGTGAAAGGTTGTGATTTTATGCCTAAAAATAGCCGTGCACGAATTGAAGCGAATGCACGATATAACGCAAAAACATATGAACGTCTTGCAATAGATGTTAAAAAAGGCGAAAGGGAACGTCTAAAAGCCTACGCAGAAACGCAAGGAATGAGCCTAAACAACTTTGTTTGCTCCTGCCTTTCTTACTGCATTAAGCACGGTATAGACGTATCTGCTACACCTGCATTAACCGAAACACTTCCCGAAGATACGGAATAATTTTGTATAGTCGTGCTATACCTTTCAGACTCGATACAACGGGACGTGAAGTTTGTGCGACAAAATAAAGTACGGTGTCAGCTTACATTCTATAGTGATTAAATTAAACTGTTATTCGGGTACTTCCTATAAGGTTACAAAACAAATTTAGTTCTCGCCTTGTCAGCAAAAAAACTTAATTGCCGTCATTATTTTCCTCGGCGCAAGCCGACGCTTGTTGTATAAGTGTTTAAGCAGTACCCCTTGACATTAGAATAGCTTTGACGGTCTGGAAATGTAGAAAAGTAAGGCTCACACGTTCCCAAAGAAAAAGGGCGCACAATCACGCTTGCGTGATGTGCGCCTTTTCTTTGGGTAAGTCCTGAGCCTACGAACGAAAACAGAAGTCAGCATAGAAACGTCAGAGGAAACGAAACCAAATTAACACAAGTAAGTTGTATTATCTCACAACCATATTGCAGTAAGAACAACAAATTCTTTCAGCTAAATAAAGCTGTAATTTTATCAGCATTTAATACACCATATATAATTGCTAAGCCTACTAAACTACCTATTAAAAATTTTTTAACGGAATTCTTCATCTTTCTTACTCCTTATATGTTTTTTTTACTGTCTGTAAGTCCTGTTATGTAATCTAATGATGTTTTGTAAAATACTGCTAATTTAATTAAATGTCTAATTGGCAATTCTTGAATTTCCTTTTCGTATTTACTTACTTGCTGTTGTGTTGTTTCAAGTAGTATTGCTATTTCGTTTTGACTTACTTTGTTTTCTTTTCTTAATTCAATCAATCTTTTTGTGTAAGTGTTCATAAATTTATCACCTCTTTTTGTGCAACCTTACAAATATAATTATACATCTTATAAAATGTATTGACAAACATCTGATAAGGTGTATAATACTGTATTGTAAGGTACACCTTATAAGGTGTAAAACCTACTTTCTTCATCTCAGTGTATGCCGTGATTAAAATATCACGGTGTACACGCTCTCAATGAAGAAAACACAGTACCTTAAAAATTGAAAAGGAGTTGTAACAATGAGCAAAGTAAAAGTAGTAGGTATTGCGGAAACACAGGGCAATTTTGAGGGCAGACCGTTCCACTCGGTAAAGTTCCACATTACAGAGCCTTTCAATCCGAACGGCAACACAGAGAACAAGAAGTGCTACGGTATGGAAACTTCAATTCAGTCGGTTAAGTTTGACAACCTGCCTTTCGTCCTCGACCGTCCAATGAGAATGGACGAACTTGTTACCTATATCGGAAGTGAAGCGGAATTCTTCTACGACAAAAACGGTGTTGTTTCAAAGATTTCTTTCCTCGCTGACGATTACAAACCGGTTGATAAAAAGTAATCGGGGCACGGCGGTAGCCGGTAAGAACTTGACTTTTGGGGTTACTGGATATTAACCACAAAAAGTAGTCAAAGGGGAGTGCCCCGATGAAGTGGAATGTCAAGTGCAAAATATATCCTGACGGCTCTACTAATACCATTTACTGTAATCAACGGATTTTTAACGATACGCCCACGGCACGAATGCCGAAAGAAAAAACAGACGATACGGATAAAAAATCTGTTTTACGCAAAATGGCTACAGTAGGAAAGTCAGGATATTATGATGAGGTGCGTGATGATAGTTTGAAACGTGCGAAAGACAAAATACAGGATATTGTCCTTTGTAACAATTTTGATTATTTTGTTACATTAACATTCAATCCCGAAAAAGTTGATAGTTTCAATGTTGAAGCTGTCAAAGGCGCAATAAAAAACTGGCTTAACAATGGAGTTAAGCGCAGGGGATTTAGCTACATAGCAATTCCCGAATATCACAAAAGCGGAAGAATTCACTTGCATGCTTTAATGTCGGGTAACTTGAAGCTTGCCGATAGCGGTCATACGCATAACGGACGGACGGTTTACCACATTACTGATTGGAAAGAAAAATTCGGCTTTTGTACTGCCGTTAAAATTGACGGCAATATAGCTAATTTAAGCTACTATATCACTAAGTATATAACAAAGGGAAACGACAAAATTTTTGGTCGGTTTTACTGGTCAAGTAAAAATTTAGTTCGTGAGCCTGAAATAGCTTATGCAATGACGGACTTCGGTGATGTTAATCAATTCGAATACAAAGTACCGAATTGTACACGAAAGCTTAAATATGAAGCTGATTTCAAATTTAATAATGGAGTTGTTTCAGATGTGTAAATTTAACGAAAAAGAAATTGAATGTATCATTGAGGCATTAAGAATGGCTTCTATTACTTCCATGCAGGTTGGCAAAATGGAAGATTGCAAGCGTTATACTGATTTATGCTACAGGCTTATGTCTGAAAAAGGTATGATTTCTTCTAATGATGAAGAATAATCTTTGAAAATTAACTTTCAAAAGCAGGTGAAAGCATGGAAATAACATTGTTCGACGTTCTTACAGCAATAGAAACGGTACAAGAAGTTGTAGACGTCATAAACGAAAATACTAACGACGGCTTACCTGCTGAATTTACAGACGGTGAAGCAAATACAGATTTAGAGGTATACTTGTCAGATATAAGCAATGCTTTGATGTATGATGAAGAAAATACCGCATTGTATGAGATTTCAAGCCGTCTTGAAGTAATTGACACACGTTTAGACACAGAATTTTTAGTTCTTAATGAATGTTTCGGACTTATTTCAACCGTTCTTCTTACTTTCCTTTCTATTAAATTTTTTGAATGGGTAAGTAACACATTTTCTCCATAAAAGGTGGTTTAGGTATGTATGATGATATCATAAACAATATGGCTTATCAAATCTTGTTTGATTTCAACGGATTAGATAAAACCTTTTGGAGTTCTACTAAAATACTTACTGGCGCTTTCCTTATTTACTGGGGAATTAAAGTCGGTGTTATTGTTCTGAAAGGTGTTTTGAACAATCCATAACTAAGGCAAAAACGGTCTTTACAACCGTTTAGCATAAAATATTTTTTATTAAGGAGTGTGTTTTCATGAACGCAACAATTTCAAACATTAAGGCAAGATGTGCGCAGGTTGCAGGTAAGGTGTCTGACTCTCCACTTTACAAAAAGGCTGAAAAGCTTGCAGTAACAGCAGGTGCAACAGTTTCTTCTCTCGGTCTTATGGCTGTAAATGCTTCCGCAGAGGGTGAAGTTTCTAACGCTATTACAACTGCAATTAGTACAGATGAAATCATTACTAATGCTTCTCCGTTTATTGAAAGTGCTATTATGGTGCTTTGTGCTGTCGGCGGTATTAAGCTTGGTATGCGTTTCCTCCGTGGCTCTTTCCACTAATCGCAAGCTAAAAATTGCGGGGAATTTCTTTCCCCGCTTTTTTTGTAAGGGAAGTGATTAAAATTGAAAATTAACTTTCAAAAAATATTTATAGTAATATTTTCTGTCGGTGTAATGTGCTTTTTTGCTATTCCTGTTTTCGCTGATACTTCTTCTGTAAATGGCGGTATTAATTCAGGTGGTGGCGGTGTAGGTGGAAACCGTACTTCATACGGTCAAGGCACTGAATTGTTTATAAAAGCTGTTATTGATTTTACCGAGGGTGATATATCATACGAACAATT
>SVNU01000122.1 GCA_015066715.1 Ruminococcus sp.
ACTCATAAAACAAAAGAGAAGATACACGCATAAGTATATTTAAACAAAAAGAGAGCAGGACTACTCAGATTAAAGAGTTTTCCTGCTCATTTTCTTTTAATATTATGCTGTTGCTTTCGCAGTTTTTAACGCTTTTTTATTCCAATGGCGCACTAATAGCGCACTAAACCTGCATAAAATAAAAAACACGCTGTCCGCAAAAACTCACAAACAGCGTATTTACGTGGTTTATACTGGAGCTGTTTAGCGGACTTGAACCGCCGACCTCTTCCTTACCAAGGAAGTGCTCTACCGACTGAGCTAAAACAGCGTCTGGTTGGGATAGGTGGACTCGAACCACCGAATGACGGAGTCAAAGTCCGTTGCCTTACCGCTTGGCTATATCCCAATAAATTTCACAAATAATTATATCAAAAAAAAACAATTTTATCAATAGATTTTCTTAAGAAAGATTGTAATTTATTAATTATATATAATTCTGGCAATTAAATTTTAAATAAAATCATAATCCCTGCATATATGAAAGCAATAATAAAATAATAAAATTAATAATACTACTTGAAAAAGCGAAAAGAATATGCTATAATATTACTTATAATAATTTCACAATAATTTCAACATTTTCAGACAGTTTTTATCGTTAAAAACATTTTTGGGGGGATTTACTTGAAAAAAAATTTAGTTATTACTTTGGAAAGGCAGTACGGAAGCGGAGGGCTTGAAGTCGGCAAGCTTCTTGCCCAGAAACTCGGCATACCTTGTTACAATCAGGAGATTCTTGAAAAAGCTGCCGAAACATGCAACATTCCTGAAGAATATCTGGAAAGCACACAGGAAAATGTTTCACAAAGCTTTCTTTATCAGCTTTCAATGGCATCAAAAACAGGCAAATCACCTGAAAGCTTCCGTTCAAAATCAAATATCCTGTACATGGAAATAGCAAAGATATTAAAGGAAATGGCGGCTCAGGGAAGCTGTGTAATTATAGGACGCTGTGGTGATTACATTCTGCGTGACTTTGACCCGAGCCTGCATGTGTTCATCTATGCAACGATGGAAAAACGCAGACAACGTGTTGTTGAGCAGCTTGGTGTGAATCACGAAACAGCCGAATATATCATAAGAAAAAACGACAAGCGCCGTGAAAGCTTTTACAACGGCAATACCAATCATACCTGGGGCATCAAGGAGCATTATAACTTATGTCTTAATAGCGGCATGTATGGTATCGAAAAATGTGCCGATATAATTATTGACTCTATCAAATATTTATAAATTAAAATGCATCATATTAAAATTACGGAATGGATCTGCTTCTGCGATTCATTCCTTTTTATTTTAAATGATTTCAATAGCATCAAGGGCTTTGAGATGCTTGTATTTAACCGTTCTTAAACCATAAAAATTTTCCTCGGCAATTTGTTTCCAGGATTTGTTTTCAATATAATGAGCCGTAAGCAGGCACTGATATTCCGGATTATCAATTTTTTCAATTGCACTTTCAATTTCCACACGAATTACATTGTACATACTTAAAGTTTCAATATACTTTTGATTGCTTTTCTCTACATTTATATCCGCAATCCGGCGGCAAAGCTCCACCATGGCAGGCTCGTCCTTTTGTGGCAGCATCTCCATAAACGATTGTGCCCGCCTCCTATCCTCCTGACTTAATGAATACAGCGAATCAAGCTTTAATTTTATGTAATAGGCACGGTTAAGCCATGTTGCCTTTTCAAGCTGTGTCTGCGTCATAAAAATCACCCCTGATGTCCTTCATAAAGCTTTTCAAGTTTTTCTTCTCTTTCACATTCATAGATATAATCGTAATCATGCTCATGCACTTCTGCTCTGGGACAGCCGCTGCATGAGTGACAGCACTCGTCATCATAATCGCGAATACACGCATCACCCATTACATCACCTCTCTTGTAGTCGTTTTTGTCCACTTGTAAATATTATACTACCATATGTAGACGTTTTTGTCAACAGCTTTTTCAACGAATGTTCTACAAAATTATGTAGTCATTTTCGTCTACTTCCACAAATTTTATATATTTATCAAATCATTGTTGACATTTCCGACTACATAATGTTATACTGTAAAAAAGGGGTGATTACTATGACAATTGGAAAAAGAATAAAAGAAGCAAGATTGAAAAAGGGATATTCGCAGACAGAGCTTGCCGGTTTACTCGGCTATAAATCAAGGTCATCCATCAATAAAATTGAGGTTGACGGACGTGACATTCCCCAAAAACACATAGAAAAATTTGCGCAGATTCTTGACGTAACACCTGCCTATCTTATGGGTTGGGAGGATTTGCCGCAGAAAGACGATACAGCACCAACACTTGAATCCCTCATTTCGCAATATGACAATCTCAAAGCGATAAAGCTAAAGAAATTCCCTCTGCTGGGAGAAATCGCCTGTGGAGAGCCGATATTTGCAAGCGAGGACAAGGAAAGCTTTGTAATGGCTGATATGGATATAAACGCCGATTTCTGCCTTACCGCAAAGGGTGACAGCATGATAAATGCACGTATTCAGGACGGGGACATTGTTTTTATAAAGTCCATGTCCATGGTTGATAACGGAGACATAGCGGCAGTTATTATTGATGACGACGCAACCTTAAAGCGTGTGTACTACTACCCCGAAAAAAATAAGCTCGTTCTTCAGGCCGAAAACCCTAAATATGAGCCGTGGGTATATATCAACGAGGAACTCAACGAAATCAGAATTCTTGGCAAGGCTGTCTATTTTATGAGTAATTTATAAAATGCGAAAAGGCAATACCACGCAATTCAAGCATGGTATTGCCTTTATTTTTTATGGCAGGATATTCTTACATTTCCCGCAGTTTATCAGCAGATGAATACGACTTCCCTATTCAAAACTGTTATACAAAAACACATTTACATGAAATCTTTCATTCGATGCGTAGGTACTCATAATGCCATGATATTTTTTCAGCGTCTGCGCCACGCTCATAAGACCTAAACCATGCTCACCCTTATCCTTTTTTTCAGTTTTGACGGTAGGTGAATAAGTGTTTTCAATATCTATCTGAACGGTTCCCTTATTGTATCTGATTTTTATATCAAGTATTTTATTATCGGTATTTTTCAGAGCATTAAGTGAGTTATCCAGCAGATTCCCAAGTATGGTGGTCATATCAAACGAACTTATAAGAAGCTCATCAGGAAGTGAAATATCACATGAAAAATCCGTCCCCATTTCCTTGGCAGCTGAAAGTTTGAAATTAAGCAGACAATCAACATCCTTATTTCCAGTGCTTACATACTCGTTATCAATATGCAGGGATTGACTCATTTCCTCAATATAGCTTAGCGTCTTTTCGTAATTTTTTTCAAGAACCAGCGTTTTTACCGCATACAGATGATTTTGCATGTCATGCTTTAAAAACCGTATTTTCTTTTGAGATTCAGTCATAACTTCCAACTGATTCTGATAGGCTTTGTTTGCAGTTTCTATCACCTTAAGAGTATGCTGAACCTGCAGACTGTTAAGTTCCCTGTCATACATATAGAAATTCATAAGGTTAATAAACATAAGTATCACAGATAAAAACATATTTTTCCAATCAAACATCCTGATATTTTCATCATTTATATAAATCAAGCCTATTGCAAGTGTGCTTATTGCTATTAAAACAATGAACCAGATATGATTGGATTTAAGTGAAACATCTCTTTTTTTAAAAAAATATTTAAGGATAAACACCGCCGCAAGCATTACCGTTGACGGAACCATGTTCAGCGGTGCAAGAGGAATATCACTCGGTAAAAAGCTTATTGCCAATGCTTCTGTAAACATTCCCGCTGCACAGAATGAAAAAACACAGAACATCCTGTATACAATTGATTTATTATATTGAAAAGTTATAATAATCAACGGCAGAATATTCGACAGCAAATTCAGGAATATGTTGTCAAGCAAAAGGAAACAAAGCGAATTTATCAAATAAAACGTAACATACGAAAGGATTTCCAGATAACCCTTTAATTTACTCCTGCCTAATAGAACAGAAAAAAATATGTATATTGCATATGTATGCAATATATTTGAAAATAGATAAACAATCGTTTCCATACCAATCCTTTCACAAACCGCAGAGCCTGTTTCTAACATTTTCACGATGATTTTTACTTATCTGAAAAAAAGTACCCCCTTTAAGCTCAATAGATGAAAAAGTACTGTTCACAACATATTTAAGATTCACCATAAGACCCCTCTTTATAACAACAAAATGCTGCTTAAGCTCATCTGAAATCTCACCGAAAACACCATAAAACTCAACACTCTTGTCCAAAGTATACATTATCACTTTTTTACCTCTGCTTTTAAAATATACTATTTCATTTACAGGGATGCGATACCTTGTATTTTCAAATGTATACTCAAACATTCTGTTGTATTCATGATAATATATAAAGAATTTTGTAAGGCACTCATTAATCTTCCCCTCATCAAGCGGTTTTATCAGAAAATTAAAAGGCTGTGCGTCAAACAAATCCATCGCATAGGTGCTTTTGGAGGATATAAAAATCATCTGAACCTTCATGTTTTTGAGATTATTTCTGATTACATTGCCAAGCTCAATTCCGCTCATCTGCGGAAATTCTATATCAAGAAAAATGAGTTCATAATTTTCGAGCTGTGAATTTTCAATAAATTCCTCGCAGGAATTATAAACATCGCATCCAATATCATAATCATACCTGACATCAAATTTTTCTATTATCTCTTTTATCTGACTGCAGATAATTTTGTTATCATCAACAACAGCAATTTTAACCATCTTATCCCCTTTCTGAAGTATTTGAAAAAAGGGACTTCATAAAAATGAAGTCCCTAATATTATGGCGGAGAGGGTGGGATTCGAACCCACGTGCCCGTGAAGGCAAACGGTTTTCAAGACCGCCTCGTTATGACCACTTCGATACCTCTCCACTGCTAAATCAGTATGATTATTAAATTTTATAGATTCAATGAAAGCATCACACCCACATTGAAATAATGGCGGAGAAGGAGGGATTTGAACCCTCGCGGCAGTTTCCCACCCTACGCCCTTAGCAGGGGCGCCTCGTCACCACTTGAGTACTTCTCCATGATAACCGCTTTGATATAAAAGAAATGGCGGAGAGGGTGGGATTCGAACCCACGTGCCCGTGAAGGCAAACGGTTTTCAAGACCGCCTCGTTATGACCACTTCGATACCTCTCCAGTGCTTTATTCAGCATATTTATTATACAGCATCCAAAGCAAAAAGTCAAGCGATTTTCGCAAAAATTACCATTTACACATATTATTCACCATTTCTCCACTTCTTTTAGTTGTTTTGCATACATAATCAATTGTTCCCTATCATTATCAATAACATTATTAACAATTAATTCCAATAGCATATTCAAATGCTTCCCTACCAGACTCCCGTGTAATCCAAGCTCTGTCAAATCATTTCCTTTTATTTTCATATCACTTATGCGGTAGCATTCCCCGTTTTCCAGAATCTCATCAAGTCTTTTCACTGCAAATTCAATCTGCTTCTTATCCTGCTTAGAATAAATCCCCTTTGCCATGTCATCCGCTTTTTTTACTTCAAGAAGCAGCCGAAGATTATCCGCTCCTATCCTGTTCATCATACGCTTTATATCAGTATCACAGCTGTAGCTGTTACGGTGATTTTCAATAAGCTCTGTAATCAGCTTCTTTTCTTTTGATGAAAAACGTAGTCTGTCAAGAATAGCCATAGATTTTTTCGCACCAAACGCAGCATGTCCCTTAAAATGTCCCACACCATTTTCATCGGAAGAAAAACATTCCGGCTTTGCAATGTCGTGAAGAAGCATTGTCATTCGCAGTATCGGATCGCATCTGACATTTTCAACAGCATAAAGAGTATGCTCCCATACATCATATTTATGAAAGGGCGTATGCTGCAAAAAGCCATACATATCACGGATTTCTGGTATGAAAATCTCTATGACATCACTGTAGCTGCGCAGAATTTCCGTTGCATTCACTCCACACAGAAGTTTTAAGAATTCATCTCTGATACGCTCAGCGGATATATTTTTCAGCAGCTGTGCCTTTTCATGAACCTGCTTTGATGTTTCACTTTCAATTTCAAAACCAAGCTGTGACGCAAATCTAAGCGCTCTCATGATACGCAGTGCGTCCTCCTCAAACCTGTCCGAAGGGTTGCCGACAGTGCGAATAACCTTTCCTTCGATATCCTTCACACCGTCAAAAATGTCAACCAGTCTGCCGCTTTTGTCAAGTGCCATTGCATTCATGGTAAAGTCACGGCGACCCAGATCCTCCTGCAGATTACCCGAAAATTCAACACTTTCAGGGTGACGGCTATCCGCATAATCCCCGTCAATCCGGTAGGTTGTAATTTCCACTGTCTCCCCTTCAATCACAACCGCTATCGTTCCATGCTTTTCACCGTTTGTAATAATCTTATATTCCTCAAAGCATTTTTTTGTTTCATCCGGCAGAGCATTTGTTGTAATATCAAAATCGTGCGGATTTTTTTTCATAAGAAAATCTCTGACGCAACCACCTACTATATACGCTTCAAATCCGTTTTTTTCAAGTGTTTCGAGTACCTTTTGTGCATAGTGTGGAATATTATACATACTGTCATCTCCTTTCTCGTATTTTTTTGAGCAAAATTAAGTAAAGAGGCTTTTGGCAAACTTATATTTACCAGCGTGACGCTGGACCCATATTGCGTTTTAGTTTACTTATAAATTAAAATAAACTCCGCATATTATATTAAGATTATATATTTATATTTAGTTTTCAAACTTTCTGTTCATT
>SVNU01000123.1 GCA_015066715.1 Ruminococcus sp.
CTGAATCCGAAGCATTTTAAAGTCAGGAGGATTGTTAAAAATGACCTGCCGTAACTGCCGCAAGGTAAAATATTGTCCTGAGAGTGACAGGGATTTGCCCTGCAGGTGTTTTGTAAAGAAAGGAAATGGAAATGACAATCGAAAAGCTGAAAAGATACAGAGAGTTAAAGTCAGAGCTTGAGGACGTTAACTGGAAACTGCAGACGGTATGTGGCAGTGTTCAGGGTTCTCAGGAAGATTATCCTTACATACTGCAGAACCATCATATCAGCGGTATTGAGCCTAAAAATTACAAATTGCTTGAGCGTAAATCTGATTTAAAGGCGCAGATTAAGGAAATTGAGGATTTTGTAAATGGTATTCCGTTTTACAAGGTCCGTAAGGCTGTACGGCTTTATTATATTGAACCGATTGATGAGAGTGGTAATAAATATACTTGGGAAAGAATAGCGGATATTCTTAATGATGGGTCTACTGGTGATTCGGTTCGTATGTCAGTAAATAGATGTTTACGAAATATTTTATAAAATGTTCGGAATGTTCGGAATGTTCGTTTTTCGTATGTTAAAATTATAATAAGGAATTTTACAATCACTTGTATTTCCTCATTACTTTTTCCCCTCTAAAAAATCAGATTCGTATATGCACCGGCAGCAGTCGGTGTGTATGGCAGAGTAGAGAAATGGTATCTCGCAAGGCTCATAACCTTGAGAATGTCGGTTCAAGTCCGACCTCTGCAACCAACAGTCTAAGTTTATCACTTCCCCGAAGACTGTCAAAAAAGCTATGGAAAGTGAACTTCTTATAATTTATATGCAAAGGCACCGTCTCCACAGGCGGTGTTTTTGTATGCTGTTTTATAAATCTATATACAAGTAGGTGGTGATATGAATGAACAAAATTTAATACCATTTTCAAAACGAACAGAGAGCGAACAGAGAGAAATCCGTTCAAAGGGCGGTAAAGCCTCCGGCAGAAAAAGAAGCATGAAAGCAATTGCCAAAAGTCTTGCTCAATCGAATGTTGCCGATGATGAAATAATAAAGCTCCTTGATATGTTCGGCATAAAAGACCGTGATTTTCAGACAGTAATGATATTTATGCAAATGCTCAAGGCTTCAAAGGAAGGTGATACGGCTGCCTTTAAAGCAATAGTTGAACTTCTTGGCGAAGATATCAGGCATGAGGAACTTGCCCTGAAGAAAAAAGAACTGAAACTCAAAGAAGCTTCCATTCAGAAAAACACTCCCGAAGTCACCGAAGAACCCATGCTTTACAAAGCACTTATGGAGGATGACGAATGACCTTTACAAAATTATCCCAAAAGCAAAAAACTGTTTTCAAGTGGTGCTATAAAGGCGATTACAATGCTATAATCTGTGACGGTGCAGTACGTTCGGGGAAAACTATCTGCATGATTACTTCCTTTATCCTCTGGGCTATGAAAAGCTTTGACGGGGCTGTTTTCGGTATCTGTGGCAAAACTGTCCGTTCGGCAGAACGTAATATCGTAATGCCTTTGCAGACTATCGTTGACATTACTGCTTATTTCAAGGTTACATACACCCGTTCTGTAAATATGCTGACGGTTGAGGGCATGGGAAGAAAAAACACTTTTTATGTTTTTGGCGGCAAGGACGAATCCTCATATACGCTTATTCAGGGCATCACCTTAAGCGGCGTGTTCTTTGATGAAGTAGCACTTATGCCTCGTTCCTTTGTGGAACAGGCTGTTACACGTACCCTGTCTGTTGAAAAAGCAAAGCTGTGGTTTAACTGCAACCCTGACAATCAGTTTCACTGGTTTTATACCGACTGGATTTTAAAAGCTGATGAAAGAAATGCTCTGCATCTGCATTTTCTCATGTCGGACAATCCTACCCTCTCTCCTGCTCAGCTTGAACGGGCTGAAAAGCAGTTTACGGGGGTATTTCACGACAGATACATCAAAGGCTTATGGAGAGCTGCTGAGGGCATTATTTACGAACAGTTTACAAACAATGTGGCGGATTTCGTGATTAGTGCTGTACCCCGAGATATTATGTATACAGCTATCGGCTTTGACTTCGGTGGGAACGGTTCGGCTCATGCCGGAGTATGCACAGGCTTTACACCGGGACTTCGCAGAACTATTGCACTTGAAGAATATTACAGAAAAGAGATTATTTCACCCTCTGTTCTCTATGATGATATGATTGCTTTTATTCTGCGTTGTCAGGAACAATTCAATGTATATGACATTTACCTTGACAATGCAGAAACAACTCTTATCAGAGGATTTAAGACTGAAATTGCAAAAAGGAAAATCCCGATAAATGTTCATAATGCAAGAAAATATGAAATACTGGACAGAATACGTTTTACAAATCTGCTTATGTCACAGTACAGATTTTCAGTTACAGAAAAATGTCCTCATCTGATTGAAGCTTTTCAGTCAGCTGTGTGGGACAGCAAACAGCAAAAGGATGTACGTCTTGACGACGGCAATTACAATATTGACAGCCTTGACGCTTTTGAATACAGCGTTGAGAAAAACATGAAAAAAATTATTGAGATTGGAGGTCTTTCCGATTAATATTACAGCTATAAAACAGGCTTTTCCTGATACGAATATTCCCGATGTTGAAAGTTATTACAACACTCATATTGAGGAATGGAAGAATATATTTGAAAACAATCCTCCGTGGAAAAAGGTGAAGATATGCGGTCTTTACAAAAAGGGTGACCGTGACATAAATCGCCTTAATGTCGGAAAGGTCCTTTGCGACTGTTTTGCGGATTTAAGCTTTGCGGAACAATGCGAAATCACCCTTGATGATAAAGAATATCAGGAATATGTTGAAAATGTCCTTGAGCAGAACGGCTTCTGGGAGAATATGCCGGAAACTATCAGCAACGCTTATGCTTTAGGCGGCTGTGCTGTTAAGGTTTTTGTGAAGAAAGGCTTCCCTGCCATTGATTTTGTACACGGTGATAAATTCCTTCCTGTGGAATGGAATGGTAAAAACGTCACCGCCGGAGCATTTGTAACTGTCACACGCAGAAATGATTATTATTACACCCTTGTGGAAATGCAGAAAACAGGGAAAGCAATGTACAAGCTTTTCCGTTCTGCCAACTCCTCATATATCGGTACAGAATGTAATTTATCCGAGCTTTACAGCTTCAGTGACAGCACCGACTATAAGTCGGATGTACCTATGTTTGCGTATTTCAGGCCATGCGTTTCAAACAATGCTGAATATGATACTCCTCTTGGCATGAGTATCTACGCAAATTCCGTTGATACTCTCAAGGCTCTTGATACTACATTCGACAGCTTTGCAAGAGAATTTATCTTAGGCAAAAAAAGAATTACCGTTCCTTCATCAGCAATTCAGACGGTTATTGACTCAAAAACAGGTAAGCTTGTACAATACTTTGATACTGATGATGAGGTTTTTGTGGCACTGTCAGCAAATGAAAGGGATGAGCTTAAAATTACTGATAATACGACAAATCTCCGAATAGCAGAGCATGTTTCAGGTATCAATGCACTTCTAAATATTCTTTGTTTTCAGGTAGGACTTTCAGCCGGTACACTCTCCTTTGACGCTGTACAGGGCATGAAAACCGCCACAGAGGTTGTATCTCAGGACAGCAAGACGGCAAGAACAATAAAGTCAAATAAAAATCTCCTTACGGAAATGATTGAAACTATTGTACACGCAATTATTGCGGCAGGTATTCACTGCGGACATCTTACTAAAAAGAATTACAGCGTTACAGTAGGATTTAAAGACAACATCATCATTGATGACAATACGCTTATTGATAATAATATAAAGCTTGTACAGGCAGGTTTGAAATCCAAAATCAAGGCAATTATGGAAGTCCAGAAGTGTGATGAAAAAACGGCGCAGGAGGAACTTAAACGCATTATCAAAGAACAGGATGTATCCGGGCTTTCGGTAGATGATTTTTTAGGCGGTGACGAAAATGACCAAACTGGAGCTGATGAACCACAGTCAGGGCTTGAGTGATTTATTTACAGGTCTTGAAACAGACCTTATTGCCAATATTGTGGAATATGTAAAGCATGGTGATTTAAATGCTTCAACTCCACAATGGAAGATGAAGCTTATGGCACAATTATCAACACTTGACAAAGCCAATATAAAAACAATAGCGCAGTATGCAGGACTTGCACCGGATATGCTTTCCAAAGCACTTGAAATCGCCGCACTTACTGCTGTTGAGGAGCTTGAACCGGGCTTTAAAAAGCTTGCGGAGGAAAATATTATAAAAGGTTGTGATATCCCCATTGAGGAAACTATGGCAAGGTCGCTTGTTACATACAATAAACAGGCTGTAAACTCTCTGAATATGGTAAATACAGTTATGAGATACAAGGCTAAGACTGCCGCACAAAAGCTTATAAATCAGACTGCCGAGCTTGCCGACAAGCAATCATTTCTGAATATGCTCAGCAAAGCCACAGGCAAGGTTGTAACGGGTGCTGAAAGCAGACAGGCTGCCATGCGTCAATGTATTAAGGAAATGACCGACAAAGGCATTCCTGCTTTTGTGGATGTGGCAGGACGTGAATGGTCGCCGGAAGCGTACATCAATATGGATATCAGAACTACTGCAAACAATGTTGCTCATCAGGCACAGTTTGACAGAATGGATGATTACGGACTTGATTTGCATGAAGTTTCAAGCCACTTTGGTGCAAGACCAAAATGTGCAAAGGACCAGGGGAAGATTTTCAGCCGAAAAAATAAGTCAGGCTATACAACAGATTTGCATGGCAGAAAAATAAGATATTACCCCTGGAACAGTTCAAGCTACGGAGAGCCTGACGGCATTTTGGGAATAAACTGCGGACACCATATTTATCCGTTTACACCGGGTATTTCGGTACAGAGATACTTTCCGTATAATGAAGAAGAAAATTCAAAAGCCTATTCCCTCTCCCAAAGACAGAGAGAGCTTGAAAGACGTGTAAGAAAGTCAAAGCGTGAGTGCGCTTCACTTGATACACTGGGTGATACAGAAGGTTTTTACAAGGCTTCACAGACACTTAAACAAAGACAGCAGGCTCTTAAAAAATTCTGTGCAGACAATAACCTCCCTGTCAGAACCGACAGAACGGCTGTTGTGGGATATAACAGAACTGTTGCGGGGAAGGTAAGAAAATCTGTTGACAAATCAGAGAAAAGTGATATAATAAAAACAGAGATAGAAAAAGGCAATATTAAACTTGAAATAAACCACGAAAAACAGGCTCGTCATATAAAAGGCGAACCCGAATTCAAAGAAGGTAAAAGCTACCTTACTATCTCTGAAAAAGAAGCACAGGAAATTATCAACGCTAAAAGCGGAACAGGAATACCTGTATTTGATAGAAACGGCAAATGGAAAAATAAAGAGCTGGTTGATTGCGGAATTGAAATTGGTGTTGATGTAGATGGTAAAACAAAAAAAGAAACGCCAACAGATAAAGCTACAATTCACTATTCAAAAACAGGAACTCATTTAGTTCCGAGAAAGGAGGAAAAGCATGATTAATTTGCAGGATTATTTATTTAATGATGTGATATTAACTGACATTGATAATAAGCAGTGGAAAGGACATGTCTTTTCTTTCCATGATGCAGATGATAATGAAGATAATGAAAATTCTATTACATTAAAAATTCCTGATAACAAAAATTTAATAGAATTTACAGAATCGGAAATTAAATCAATAAAAATTGCATAACATTTAAACCGTCCATAAGGGCGGTTTTCTTATATCCAAATTTAAGAAAGAAGTGAGTGATATAATTGAATTATATAATGGCGATTGCCTTGAAATAATGCAGAATATTCCTGATAAATCAATAGATTTAGTTTTATGCGACCTTCCTTATGGTTTTACCGACTGTAAATGGGATAGTGTTATCCCCTTTGAACCATTATGGGAACAATACAAACGGGTTTTGAAAAATAAAGGCGTTGCAGTTTTATTTGGAAATCAGCCATTTACAAGTAAATTGATAAATTCAAATATTTCTGATTTTTCACACATTTGGTACTGGAATAAAAACAATGTAACAGGCGGTTTAAATGTAAAAAAGCAACCTTTGAGAAACATTGAAGAAATTTCAGTATTCGTTTGTAATTCTCCGAGTAAAAATAATCAGGGTTTACATAGCAATTTAAGAAAATACTTTTTTGATGAATTGGAAAAAAGCGGACTGAAAAGAAAAGACGTTGACAGTATTTTAAATTGTCAAATGTCAAGTCACTATTTTACGTGGGGACAACAGTTTGCTATTCCGTCAAAAGAAAATTATGAAAAATTGCAGGCAGCAACGGGACATTTTCAAAGACCGTATGAAGATGTTAAAACAGAATATGAGGGCGGAAATGTCAAAAGTGCAACATATAACCCACAGGGCGTGCGAGAGCTGGAAAAACCAAAAATTAAAATTGAACATAAGGGTAATCAAGGATCTGTTTACTCCGGGGTTAAACCTAAAACATACAAGCAGACAAAAACAGGTTATCCGACTACATTGTTAAAGTTTGACGGTGTGTGTGTAAGCGGTAAAGACCGCTTACACCCTACACAAAAACCCGTTGAATTACTTGAATACTTGATAAAAACATACAGTAATGAGGGTGAAACGGTTCTCGACAACTGTATGGGTAGCGGTTCGACTGGTGTGGCATGCGTGAATACAAATCGAAACTTTATTGGAATAGAACTAGACAAAAAATATTTTACTATTGCAAAAGAACGTATTGAAAACTTGATATCAAAATAGTTCACAAGCACTTCAGAAGAGGTGCTATTTTTATACCCAAATG
>SVNU01000124.1 GCA_015066715.1 Ruminococcus sp.
CCTCGCTCTCATCAGAAAGCTTTATTATTATATCATGTATATCCCCTTTTGTCAACGGGTTTTTGCATTTTTTTGCACTTTTGGAAGAAAATGCAGTTTTTAAAAATTTTTTTAATGTTTTATAGGTGAATTCAACAATTTTCATAATTTAAATCAAAATAAAATGTTTTCAGCCTGATAAAAAAACAATCAGGCTGAAAACTATACTAATTTTATAAGATGTTAGCAAATACATTTACCACTGGTTTTTCTTCTCACCGCAGCTTATACAATAAACGGAACTTTTCTCATTTGTCTTATTGCATTTAGAGCATGTCCATGTATTACTATTTACTTTTTCTGCTGGTTTTCTGTGTTCAATTTCATATATTGAACTTTTAATCTGATTGACATCGGACATCATATCAAGTAGACCAATAGTAAACAAAGAGCCTATCCACAAAACAATAGGTGATACCACTCCCCCAATTATAAATGCTACAAATGATTCAGATTCTATACCGATATACAGTCCCCAAACAACGCATAAAATCATTCCTATGACCGTTACTACTTTTATTAATTTCGATAGCTTACCACCCGCATCATAAAACAAAAAGTCAAACATATTCTCATAACCTCCTTTACAATTATTCAGACACCTTAATAAAAATGTTTATTAAACATTTTTAAGTCCAATATTAGTATACCATAGTATTTCATTTTTGTCAAGTATTATTTTACAATAGTATTGCAATATTTGACCGAGGAGTGTTCACATGTTTAACGAACGTATAAAAGAATTACGTCTTTCTTTAGGACTTAACCAAATTCAATTCGGACGAAAGCTTTCTGTTACGAAACAATGCATAAGCAACTGGGAAAATGATAATATTCAGCCTTCAATTGATATGCTTATAAAAATCGCTACTACTTTTTCTGTAAGCGCTGACTATCTTCTCGGACTAAGCAATACTATATCAATTGACGCATCCGGTCTTACCACAAATCAGATTCTTCACATTCAGGCTATTATCAACGACATTAGAAATAATCAGAATATCGTATGAATAATGAGATTTATCTATTATTATATAGTATAAAAAAGAAAAATAGACAAATATAACGGTAATAACTTCATCTTTTTATAATAAATTAGTCTTGACAACATTCCGTGCAAATGTTACAATATGAACGGTAGAAAACTGGTTATTTTTAATTTTTATTTAGTAGCACGTACTATTATAATCATGTTTTCACGCATATTGATAAGGAGGATTTTTTATGAAAAAATTTGAACAATGGCACGGTTTTAAAGGTGTAAAATGGACAGAAGAAATTGACACACGTGATTTTATACAGAATAACTACACTCCTTATGATGGTGACGAATCATTCCTTGAAGGTCCGACTGAAGCGACAAACAAGCTCTGGAGCAGATTAATGGAACTGCAGAAGGAAGAACGTGCAAAAGGCGGCGTTCTTGATATGGATACTGATATAGTATCTACAATCACTTCGCATGAACCGGGATATATAGACGGTGACATGAAAGAGCTTGAACGAATTGTCGGACTTCAGACAGACAAGCCGCTCAAAAGAGCATTTATGCCCTTTGGTGGAATAAAAATGGCAGAGGAAGCATGCAGAACCTATGGTTATGAACCAAGTCCTCTGCTTCACAAAATTTTTACAGATTATCACAAAACACATAACCAGGGTGTTTTTGATGCATATACACCTGAAATGCGTGCAGTACGCAAAAACAAGATTATCACAGGACTTCCTGATACATACGGCAGAGGCCGTATTGTGGGTGACTACAGAAGAATTGCCCTCTACGGCATCGACGTCCTTGTAGAAAAAAAGGAAGAAGATCTTCACTTCTGCGGCAACGGAAAAATGCGTGATGACGTAATTCGTCAGCGTGAAGAAATCAGCATGCAGATTAAGGCGCTCAAGGAAATGAAAGTAATGGCTGAAAGCTATGGTTATGACATTTCAAAGCCTGCCGCAAATGCAAAGGAAGCATGCCAGTGGCTATATTTCGGTTACCTTGCTGCCATCAAAACACAGAATGGGGCTGCAATGAGTGTAGGCAGAATTTCAACCTTCCTTGATATTTACATTCAGCGTGATCTTGACAATAAAACCATTAGCGAATCAGAAGCGCAGGAGCTTATTGACCACATGGTAATGAAATTCAGAATGGTAAAGTTCGCCCGTATTCCTTCATATAACGAACTTTTCTCCGGTGACCCTGTATGGGCAACCCTGAGCATTGCCGGAAAAGGTCTTAACGGTAAGCACATGGTTACCAAAAATGACTTCCGATTCCTTCGTACGCTTGAAAATATGGGACCGTCACCTGAACCAAATCTCACTGTTTTGTATTCATCCGAGCTTCCTGAAAACTTCAAGAGATATGCGGCAGCTATTTCTGTAAGAACAAGCTCAATTCAGTACGAAAACGATGATGTTATGAGAGTTGAATGGGGTGATGACTACGCAATCTGCTGCTGTGTTTCAGCTACCGAAACAGGTAAGGAAATGCAGTTCTTCGGAGCAAGGGCAAATCTTGCAAAGTGCCTTCTTTACGCAATAAACGGCGGTATTGAAGTTAAGACAGGTCAGCAGGTCGGACCAAAGTTTGTTCCTGTTACATCTGAGTACCTTGATTATGACGAGGTTATGCAGAAATACGATGAGATGATGAGCTGGCTTGCAAGTGTTTATGTTCATACTCTCAATCTCATTCATTATATGCACGACAAATACAACTACGAAGCTGCTGAAATGGCACTTATCGATACAAATGTTAGACGCACCTTTGCAACAGGTATCGCAGGTTTTTCACATGTTGTCGACTCACTGAGTGCAATCAAGTATGCAAAGGTAAGAACAATCCGTGATGAAAATGGTCTTGTAGTTGATTTTGAAACAACAGGCGACTTCCCGAGATACGGAAACGATGATGACCGTGCAGATGAAATTGCAGTATGGCTTCTTAAAACATTCCTCAGAAAAATCAAGCAGTGCCATACTTATCGTAATTCAGAAGCTACAACATCAATTCTCACAATCACTTCAAACGTAGTATATGGAAAAGCTACTGCTTCACTCCCTGACGGAAGAAAAGACGGAGAACCCCTTGCACCGGGTGCAAACCCATCATACGGCGCAGAGAAAAACGGGCTCCTTGCTTCCCTCAATTCAGTCGCAAAGCTTCCGTATGAATATGCACTGGACGGCATTTCAAATACACAGACACTTAATCCTGATGCACTTGGTCATAATGAAAATGAACAGGTAACAAACCTTGTAAACATTCTTGACGGTTATTTCAACCAGGGTGCGCATCACCTTAATGTAAATGTATTCGGTAAAGAAAAGCTTATTGACGCTATGGAGCATCCTGAAAAGGAAGAATATGCAAACTTTACAATACGTGTATCCGGATATGCGGTTAAATTTATCGACCTCACACATGAACAGCAGCTTGATGTTATATCAAGAACATGCCACGAAACAATGTAACAACAAGCGGTCTTTTCCATATGGAAAGACCGCTTTAAAAATAGGAGGCAATAATGTCACATACAGCAAGAATACATTCTGTTGAAAGCTTTGGTGCAGCAGACGGTCCGGGCGTAAGATATGTTATATTTCTTCAGGGCTGCAGCATGAGATGCAAATACTGCCATAACCCTGACACATGGGATTTAAATGGCGGTGAGGAAATGTCTGCCGGACAGCTTATAGAAAAGGCACTGCGATACAAAGCCTACTGGAAAGCCGACGGTGGAATAACAGTAAGCGGCGGAGAACCGCTTCTCCAGATTGATTTTCTTACAGAGCTTTTAAAACTTGCAAAAGAAAACAATATCAATACTGCCATTGATACTTCGGGAATAGTTTTTTCACAACAAAAAGATTTTCTTAAAAAATTCGATACGCTTATGAAGTATACCGACCTCATTCTTCTTGATATAAAGGAAATGGACAGTAAACGTCATAAAATAATCACCGGACATGACAATCACAACGTGCTTGAAATGGCGAAATACCTTTCTCAAATCAATAAACCAGTCTGGATAAGACATGTTCTTGTACCGGAATATTCCGATTTTGATGATGATTTAAAACAGCTTTCGGAATTCATAGAAAAGCTTGACAACGTAAAAAAGGTTGAAGTACTCCCCTATCATTCACTTGGCGCTTTCAAATGGAAAACACTGGGCATGCCCTACGACCTTGAAAATATATCGCCTCCTGAAAAGGGAAGAATTGAAAATGCCGAAAGGATACTGAAAATAAGGGAATAATATATTATGTAAATCAAGGAAGTGTAAAATGAAAATAACATGAAAAGAATGCCGGATTTATTGACAATTATTATAATTTCTGTTAGAATATAATTTAGTAAGCTATACACAAGTCTGAATCGAGGTTTTGTATGTTTGGATATATCCGTCCGTTTAAACCGCATATGCGGCATTATGAATATGAAATTTACAATTCATTCTACTGCGGTCTCTGTAAAAATCTCGGCAAAAAATACGGTCAGATTTTCAGACTGACACTAAGCTATGATTTTACATTTTTATGCCTTTTGTATAATGCATATCATTCAAAATGTAACACAGTCAGACGCAAACGGTGTATTGTGCATCCTATAAAAAAGAAAAACTGCCTATGCTGCACTGATAATCTTGATTATGCCTCTGCAGCTGCAGTAATTTCGGTTTACCATAAAATTTGCGATGAAATTCTTGATAAGAGCTTTATACCGTCAATGTTTTTCAGATTTGTACGACATATTATGAAAAAATCGTATATAAAGGCAGCAGCAGAATATCCTGAAATTGCATCTGAAACAGAATACTATATGAAAGTTCAGGCTGATATTGAAAAGGATAAATGTAAGTCTGTTGACCGTGCATGCGACCCGACAGCGAGGATAATGTCAGCTATTGCAGAAAACATTTCGGATAATGAAGCTGACAGAAAAAATCTTGCAGGATTCGGTTATCATCTTGGCAGATTTATATATCTTGCCGATGCATATGACGATATTCAGAAGGATAAAAAGCATGAGAACTATAATCCACTGCTTTTAAACTTTCAGAATATATCAGATGCGAAGGAATTTGCCATGCAAAATATCAATATGTCCCTCGGACAGGCTGCGGAGTATTATTCAAAGCTTAATATCACTAAATTTCGTGATATACTTGATAATGTAGTATATCTCGGGCTTCCAAAATTTCGTCTGATGAATAAAAAAGAACTCAGACAAAATAAGAAAAAAATAATTGAAATATAAGCTACAGAACGGAGAAAAGTTAATGAAAGACCCATATATTATCCTTGGTGTTTCACCAAATGCTACCGATGAAGAAGTAAAAGCTGCGTACAGAAAGCTTTCACAGCAGTATCACCCTGACCGCCAGCAGGATTCGGTTATGGAGGACATAGCAAATGAAAAAATGTCTGAAATCAACGCTGCATACGATAAAATCATGGATATGAGAAGAAACGGAAACAGTCAGAATATGTATACATCATCAAATAACTTATATAGCGAAATAAGGTCAAAAATCGAGCATGGTAATTATACAGCTGCGGACGAAATGCTTGAAAGAAACAGAAATGACGGCAATGCAGAATGGAATTTTCTCAAAGGCACCATATGCCTTTCAAGAGGATGGATGAATGACGCATATTCGTATTTTGAAAAGGCTGTAAGACTCGAACCGTCAAACCGTGAATACCAAATGGCATTCAGTCAGCTCAATAACCGAAGAAACGGTCAGATGCAGGGCAATCCATATGCAAATTCAAATAATAATTCCGCCAATACTTTAAACACACTCTGCAATATATGTCAGTGTCTGATTTGTGCCGACTGTTTGTGTGACTGCATATAATTATGAGTAATTTAAGCTATAGAGTTGCACTCGGAGGAGTAATTTCAGCACTTTGTATTCTTGCCATGTTTATGACAGGGGTTGCACCATTTCTATACCTTACTCTGCCGATGATTGCAGGAGCACTTCTGACAGTAATAGTGGTTGAAGTAAATTCGTCGTGGGCATTTTTAACCTATATCGCCGTAAGCCTGTTATCTGTATTTGTCACCTTTGATAAGGAAGCGGCAATAATTTTCATTTTATTCTTCGGACATTATCCTATATTAAAATGGAAAATCGAACAAATTCCTATTAAGATCATTTCCATACTGATTAAATTCATTGTTTTCAATGTTTGTATAGTAGCAGATTTCCAGATTACAATTCACCTTCTCGGTATTGGTGATTTTATGGACGATTTTGCTTTTTTCGGAAAATACAGTATATATGTTCTGTGGGCATTTTCAAATATTTTCTTTATATTTTACGATTACGTTCTAAGCGGATGTGTCGACCTCTATCTGAAAAATCTGAAGCCAAAAATATATGGAAGTAAATATAAAAACAAATAAAGAGAGGGTATTATTGGTAATACCCTCTTGTTTTTTTAAAAAAATTCAGAAAGATAAGTTTGTATTTTTCTTTCTAACTTTATTTTCATTATGTACTTTTTGCTTGTACAAAAAGTACCAAAAATACATTTCTTTTTCTCAATGAGAAAAAGAAACAAAAAGAAAAACAAACTCAAAACTGAAACAAGATTCAGACTGTTTCCCATTAAAAGAACTACCATACCCGATAAAAAAGTAAACTGTTGCAGATAG
>SVNU01000125.1 GCA_015066715.1 Ruminococcus sp.
TTCACCCTCGTAGCAATCAAATGATGATACCCAGCCTGTTTCGGAAGTAATAAGCTTATTTTCGGAATCGTACTTACAGCCCTCGGGAATTATTCCGTCATCAAAGGCTCTGTTGCGCAGAAGTTCAGCATAAAGCCCGCCGTCACCGGCTCTGTTTATATCTTCAAAAAATAAGCCATACAGACTACCCGAAACATCTGTAAGCTTTTGCTTTGTTTTAATATTTATGCTGTACATACCAATCGTATCCTTTCACATTTTTATTTATTATAGCACAATACCTTTTCATTAACAACTATTGCACAACTTTTTGCACAATAAGTCACTTGTTACGGCACAGCAGGCTATTGTTTCAAATCCGTGCAAATGATATACTTATAACAAATACTACATTGAAGGAGTATGCGTTATGAAAAAGTTTCTCACGGCACTTCTTGCACTTTGTATCACGGCTTCAATGACAGGCTGTTCACCTGAACCGAAAACACCACTTGAAGAAAAAATTATGGAGGAGTATATCAAGAGTATGGATATGGACATAAAATTCACACAGGTCAGCAATAGCATCTACAAAACCGAGGATTGCTCCAATCCGATTTCTCCTACGATTTTCTGCGCCGACCCTACTGCTGTAGAATATGAGGGCAGACTCTATGTTTACGGCACAAACGACCATCAGCAGTACGAAACAGTTGGTGATGATGGTAAGAATACATACGAGTCCATAAAGTCATTTGTTATTTTCTCAACCGACGATATGGTCAACTGGACTTACCACGGTAAAATTGACACCGAAGCGGTTGCGCCGTGGATTATCAGCTCATGGGCACCTTCCATTACTTCAAGAGTTGAGGAAGACGGACTTACACATTTCTATCTTTATTTTTCAAACAATGGCTGCGGTGTTGGTGTTATAACGGCAACAAGTCCTACAGGACCCTGGAGTGACCCGCTTGGTGAGCCTCTTGTTTCGCAGTCAACGGAAGGACTGGAAAACTGTCCTAATCCATTTGACCCGGGAGTTTGCATTGATGAGAACGGTGTGGGTTGGTTAAGCTTCGGCGGAGGAAAAGCACCTGACGGAACAAACTATATGCCGGGTGTATCGAGAATTGTTCAGCTTGGTGATGATATGACCTCCTTTGCAAGTGACTTTGTTGAAATCAAGGCACCGTACTTCTTTGAAGCAAGTGAACTCAATTACATAAATGATACTTACGTTTACACCTACAACAACAGCTGGGATATGCGTATGGAGTGGGATTATGACACGAAAAAGCCTTCTCAGTGCAGCATGTCCTATATGACAACAAAGACACCGCTTGATACTGACAGCTGGGAATACAAGGGAGATTATTTTCCTAACCCTGGCGATTGCGGACTTGATTACAGCAACAACCACTCACATCTTCACAAGTACAACGGCAAATATTATATGTTCCACCATACAATGCTGAAACAGTCAAAAATGGAAACAAGAGGCGGTTTCAGAAGTCTTAGCGTTGCGGAACTTCCCGTTGATGAGGAAAACCTTGTATTTACAGAAACGAAGACCTCCGCAAAGAGTAATGTTACACAGATTAAATATGTCGACCCCTACACAGAAAACAGCGCAGAAACATCATTTACATCAGCAGGTATCGGCTACGAATATGAGGGCACGATTGTCAAGGCTGTAAAAACAGAAGAAGCTGGTGCCTGGATTTATATTAAGGGAGTGGATTTCGGCGACAAGAAAGCCGAGGTTTTCTCTGCAATCGTGAAAGGTAAAGGCAAAATTCAGGTTCACGCTGACCAGATGGGAACAGACCCTGTTGCCATGCTTGAATTTGACAACGACGAATATCTTGGCGTATACAACAAAACAACAGAAAAGCTTGAAGGCGTACATGACCTTTACATAATGATTTCCGACCCTGATGTCTGTATCGACAGCTGGGGATTTGCGGATATGCACATCGCTTATCTTCTCATGTAATCTTCCCATATATCAGAAATTCCGCTTCAGATGTTACTCCTTATCTGAAGCGGAATTTCTGTATAACAATAAAATGAACAACCGCACAGGGGATAAGTGCGGTTGTTCTATAGCATATATTTTGAGGAGGATGTTAACTGAAAAATATTATCCGAGTGCTTCAATCTGTGCATTGACATCAATAAGCTGAGTATCAATTACACCGCTTACGCTTTCTCTTATCGAGAACCAGTCGCCGCCCTTGAGAGGCTGATTGAAGCTGTCGCCGATTACTGAAGAAAGGTCGGAATTAAGTCCGCCGTACATATCACGGACAGGATTTTCCTGAGTAAGTCTGAGAACTTCATATTTCATCTCAATCATTTCATCTGTCCAGCCGTAGTCATTTCTGTATTTGTCATCGCTGATTTTCTTTGCGTTTTCATCACCTGTTGCCGCAATCAGACATTCCATAAAACGTGCAACACCCTCAGGGTTCTGTGCACCTGCACAAAGGTTGTAGCAATCTATTTCAGCGTTGTAATAATACTTGTCAGCCTTCTCATCACGAGGAACAGGAACAAAGAATACATCTTCGACTTCACCAAAATTTCTTGTCCAGATTTCAGGGTCAGATTCAATTTCATAAAGTCCGCCTATGTAGAAAAGCTCCTTGCCTTCGCCCATAAACTGAAGCTGAGGTGTCCAGTTGAACAGGGACAGATCAAGCATGAGTCCATTCTTGTAAAGCTCGCTCTGATAAAGCATAGCTCTTTCAAAAACAGGGTCGGAAAGATTATTCTTAACCTTGCCGTCTTCCAATGAAATTGACGGAACACCGCTTGCAAGATAGAGCGGAGTACAGTTGAACCAGCCGTCAAGACCATACTGATCTGCTTCAGGATCAACGTATTCCATAAGCATTTCCTTGAACTTCTCAAGAGTCCATTCGCCGTTAGCATAAAGTTCAGCAGGGTCATCAAAGCCATTTGCTTCAATAGTCTGCTTATTGTAGTAAACAACATAACCTTCCTTGATCTGTGTTACCATAAGGTAATGATTATCGCCAAGCATGAACTGATCATTTATGCTTTTTACGCTTTGCCAGAGCGGGTTGTTCCAGTCAATATACTGATCATAACTCTGTGTCATCTTATCAAGTGCACATTTCGGCACAGCCTCAGGTGCAGGGAAAAAGTCAATACCTTCTCCGCCGAGAATGTATGTGGAAAGGTCATTGAACTGATTTGCCCAGGTTGTTGTGTAATACTCAATTTCTCCGCCGTACTTCTTTTCAAAAAGTTCAACGGAAACGGGCTTTGAATTGCCATATCCTGTCGGATGCCAAGGGTCATAGAAGGACATCCACTTGATTGTCTTGTTTTCAAGCTCGCCTGTAAGGCTGTCTGCAAGGTCTGCAACCTGTTCTTCCTGTTCAGGTGCAAGAGTTTCTGTGTTGATTTCAACTGTCACGCCTGTGGTTGTAACTGCTTCTGTAATAGGTGCATCTGTGTTGTTGTCACCGTCGCAAGCTGTAAATCCAGCTGTCATACAAAACGCAGTAAGAACTGCCGCCAGCTTTTTATAGCTGTTCATTTTCATTTCCTCCTTTTAATTAAGATAGTGGTGTCTGCTAATTCTGTATAATTTTTTTGAACAACTCTATATATTTTCTGTATTAATTATATATTTTGTAATCGTTTTTATCAATGTTTCAGTGTGCTTGTTTTGGTGATGTTTTGTGCAAAGCAAAAACCACTGTATCGCATTTACCCGTGATACAGTGGTTTTTATTTTGTTTTCTGCAAAAAGCTTCTTTAATTTTGCCTATATATCTCCTTTTGTCTGATATTCTGACATAATGAGTTTTACAAGTTTCATTTCCTTTTCTGTTAAACCGTGTGTTCTTGTTTTCATTGCTTTTTCTCTAAGCTTTTTATTTACCTGTGGATATTTTTGACATTTGCGTGGTTTGTTATTCTGACTCACTTTTTAAATTTCAAACAATATATAATATAAAACACCAGCCTTGATAACAGGAAATTTCCTTGCTATCAAGGGCTGGTGCATTTTATTATATCAACCGCTTTGCCCGACATCTCTAACAGAAACCAACGATACGCGGTTTTGGAGAAGTTTCCCCACACCACCTGCAAATGGCTTGTTTGCGTTAGTTTTTTATTTGGAAATAGTAAAAATACGACGAAAATACGACACTTTATCTTTAGACGGCGTTTACGATCAATCATGCTTCAACCGGATATCTTCTGCTTTCAGCACCTATTCTATCTGTTAATTAAAACTTTTCGCTCAAAGATTGTACTGATATATTCTCAAATAAGCTTACCGCATATTCCGAAAACGGTGTGTCAAGATAAACATAGTTGAATTCACGGAAAACGTTCCAACCCTTGATGCAAAATTCAGCGAGCGCATCATTATTCTCGCCTACTGCACGATAGGCGAATGTGATACAGTTGTTGTTTTCCAACAGCTTTGTAATAAGCCCGAAATTGCTGATGGTTGTAATTCTGTCGAACTCCGCAAAAGAGTGATTATATTCTGTAAGAAGCTGACCGAGAATATCTCTTGTACCGCTGCCTTCTTCACGAAGAATAAGATTTTCTCTCCATATCTTATCAATCGGAATAGTTTTGTTTGCAAAAGGATGATTTTTTCCGCAGAGTCCCACAAACGGTTCTTTTCTGTAGAGCTTTGAAGAATATCTGCTTTTGTCGAAATAACCTTCTATAAGTGCAAAATCAAGCTTTCCTGCGGATAATTCCGATAACAATGTTTCGGTGTTTTCCACATTGACGGAAATGCTGTTTTTCGGCACTGAAAGAAAGGCAGAAATATGTTTGTCGATAACATACTCGCCGATAGTTTTTGTTGCACCGATTGAAAGACTTACATTATCACTGTGTTCAAGTTCGGCTTTCAGCTTTTTCTCCTGATACAGAACATTTTCTGCATACTTTTGCAGAAGTTCAGCCTCCTTTGTCATAGTCAGTGTTCTGCGGTCGTAACTGAACAGCTTACAGCCGTACTGCTCCTCAAGAAAGTGGATATGCTGTGTAACGGCAGGCTGTGTCATGTTTAAATGCTCCGCAGTTTTACGATAGTTCATAATCCTGCACAACGTTAAAAATGTTTCTATTCTTGTATCAATCATAGACTTTTCCTCGATAAGTTTTTCTTATTGCCTGATATCAAACAATAATTTGATTTTATCATATTTCTATGGTAAAATCAATACACAAGGAAAATTTAAGGAGAATGCTATGGAAAAGATAAAAAGCGTGGGAAAATTAGTTCCCGGATTTGCTCTTGCACTTGCAATAGCGGCGGTGGCAAAGCTGATTGAAAGCTTGCTTCCTATTCATTTAATCGGTGCGTCAGTTATAGCACTTTTCATCGGTATGATAATCAATCACTTCTGGAAACCGAACAAAATCTTTTCGGGCGGTCTGAAATTCACCTCGAAGAAGATACTGAAATTTGCTATTATACTTCTTGGTGCAAGCCTTAACATCAGCATTGTGCTTGAAGTCGGTAAAATGTCATTGTGCGTGATGGTGTTCACGCTTTTTACCTGCTTCGGTATCGGACATTTTGTTGGCAAGGCTCTGAAAATAAACTGGAAATTATCTAACCTCATTTCGGCAGGAACAGGTATCTGCGGCGGTTCGGCTATTGCGGCGATTGCACCTGTTATTGACGCTGACGACAGCGATATTGCCTATGCAATGTCCGCTACATTTCTTTTTGATATGGCAATGATTGTACTGTTTCCTATTATGGGTCAGGCAATGGGACTTTCAGATATGGCTTACGGTTTATGGGCAGGCACAGCCGTAAACGATACATCAAGCGTTGTTGCGGCAGGATATGCCTTTTCAGAAGCGGCAGGCGATTTTGCCACAATGGTAAAGCTCACCCGTACACTTTCCATTATCCCCACAGTTATCACCTTTGCTCTTATCAGTGCACATCTTAAACGCAATGAAGCTGGAGCAAACGGCGAAGCCGTCAAGGCAAAATTCAGCCTTACAAAAATTATCCCTTGGTTTATTCTCGGATTTTTAGCACTTACTGTTATAAACAGCTTCGGTGTAATACCTGCCGCAGTTTCTTCAGGAATGAAGGACGTAAGCAAGTTCCTTATGGTTTCAGCACTTGCAGCAATCGGACTTAACACAAGCTTCAAGGATATGAAGAAATCCGGCTTCGCACCAATGCTTCACGGATTTATCATCTCCGCACTGGTAGTTGTGGTTGCTATTACTGTTGAGTATTTTATGGGAATAGTATAATCACAAATACAATATATAAATAGCAACAGGAACTTGTGGAAGGCAAGCAGATATTATAGCGTATGCAAAACCACCTTGGAAAAATTGAATGCATAGGACCTGCTCATTACGAATGAGATGCACTTTAATTTCATAAAATCGCGATTTGTGTTGTATTTCTTCGTGCAAAAATCTTGATTTGTGTAGTTTTCGACTTAACATTTTTCTTGATTTATGTTAAGCTATGTAAAAAGTATAACATACGAAAAGTCACTCTGCTCGTCTGAACAGAGTGACTTGTATTTTTCATACCCCATCAATAAACCTTAAAGCATACCGATTTTTAGTCGGTATGCTGTTTGTTTTGTATGATGAAAACAACCTGCAAAGATTGGTCTTTGCAGGTCAGCTTCTTATGTAATTTCGGTTTTATAAATCCTGAATCTGAGTTTTGTTAAGCT
>SVNU01000126.1 GCA_015066715.1 Ruminococcus sp.
TCTCTTTCCATTAAGTACACGGTAGAAAATTACCTTCTTTTCATCTTCAAAAACTTTATAGAACATGAGATACTTTTCAACAACAATCATTCGAAAACCCATTTTTGATATTTTAGGTTCAGGAACAGTAACTCCAGAATATGGCAACATCTGTATCTGCTTGGCCGCTTTGTTCATCTTATCCTTTATGCGAATTGCGCCCTGCTTGCTTTCAAGCATTACAAAAGATGAGATAATTTCGGTCATGTCGTTTAAAGCCGCAGGCAGAAATTCAAGGACGTATTCGTTAGATATCTCCATTGATAATTTCCTCCAACCGACTGTTTACCTCATCAAGTGAAAAAGTTTTTGTACCACTTAAACGCTGTGCTTCAGCCTCAAGTAGTTTTTCGCGCAAATCGAGCATTTCCTCACGATAAGAATATGTTTCCATGCTCATAACAACAAGATCGCCTTCACCGTTTTTGGTGAGGAAAACAGGCTGGTTTTCAGTTTTACAGTATTCTGCAATATCATTGTACTCATTTCTTAAACAGGTTGACGGTTTTATAATCATATATATCAGCTCCTTAACACGTACCTAGATTTATTCTATGCATATTATATCATTATTATATACATTATGTCAAGTGTTATCTTTATTTATGCAGAAAAATCTTCATTGTACCTTAGCTGTTTTATTACTAGTCTTCTATATTGTTTTGCGTGTCAGCAATTAGCTCATTGATTAACTTCTTGGCTTCCTGGAAATCATTGTCGCTCACAGCCTTTTTCTACTGTTTAAGCTGACGTAATAATCCTCTTGAGTATGCCTTAAAAATCAATGTTTCTTCGTTCATTTCAAATTCCTCCTTTTATCTTTTCTGCTACTGCGTCAAGCAGTCCCAGAATTTCATCTTTTGTGTATGTTTCTTTTGCAGATTTCTTGATCTGTAAACGTAAATTGAAAAGCATAGCTATTTTAGCATCAGCTCTTTCTACATCTGCTGTATAAGTTTCTCTTTCCATATAATCCTCCTGTGCTATTACTTGTCCAAAACTTGAAATGATTCAACAATTTTTTATTTTTAATTCAGGTCTTTTGCACTTCAAAAATAAAGTATACACTTTTAAAATATAATTTTACAAATCAAGCGCAACATCAGTAGTAGCACGGACACATAATTTACAATATGTATATGGTCGTGGAATCTTTGCTGGAAAGAAGTGCGTTTTATTACAAGAGCAATCCGCCAGAACACACTCTATACTTATATTGTCATTCAAAGCAAGCTGTTTTAATTTAGATATAAACAATTCGAAATCCTCTTTATATGTTGGATTTAAATCATAATGATGCCATATCTCAATATTTACACTGTCTATCTGTTTGCGTTCTCTCAAATAAAGCGAAGAAATTTCTTCTAAAGAACTTACGGTTGCAACCCCATCATGGATTGTATATTGGGCATTTTTTACATTTTCAGTCAATTTGAGCTTGAGTCTTATAAGTGTACATTCAGCTTCAATCGTTGCACTTTTTTGCTTACGTTCTTCCTCTTCTCTTTTAACAACTTCTGGTGTTCGTAAATTCTGCCTTAATTCATCTTGAAAACTCATACTTAACCATCCTTTTATACATAATTTCTATGTTTAGAATAACACAATTTACATAAATATGTCAATACAGATTGATTGTTTTTCAAGTTGTGTAAAAATAGTATTATAAGCAAGTATATTTAAGATTGGCGAGACATTTCTAGTTTCATTTAATCCTCCTCCGTTACTACCTGTCCAGAAAAGCCTCAGGATAATACTTGTATACCAGAATATCCTCTCCCTCATCACACGGACTTAAAAATGCTTCCTTAAAGTCACTGGGTAAATTTCTTCCAAGGCTTTTTTCGATTTTTTCAATACGTTCTTTAAAATCATTTTCCTCTACACCTACATAAACACACCCCAGCTTTTCCATCATGTGACGGCTGTGGGTGTTTTTCCGTCTGACTTTAAGAACAAAATATTCAACAGGCTTATCAGCATAATAGGTTTGGGCGAGAAGCTTCACCGAACGTGGTCCGATGCCAATATTCCGCTTATCCTCAAGCAATTCAATACCGATTTCAGGTATTTCAGCATCAGGATTGTGAAAACAGGCATTGCCGCAGTATTCGCTATTGCTATCAAATACTGAATAATTGCCTGTTGTGTACTCGTAAACCAGTTTCCAGGCAACTTCATCGCTGGTTCTGATTCCATCAATTAATTTCAAAACCTGTTCTCTTAGCCTGAGGTAGTTTTCCTTATCCTCTTCTGCAATGTTAAATAAAGTCATAACCCCATCCGTAGCATAAATCTCTCGTTCCATTTTATTTTCCTTTCATATTCCGATATATTCATACATATTTTCAACGCACCTTGGCTTGTACTGAGGGTATGCGAATTCATCAGCACTTGCCATTGCTTTTTCAAAAGCCTTCTCAAATTCAATAAGACGGCTCATCTCTTCCTTGGCTTTAAGTCTTGAACGTTCCACCTGCTGAAGCTTGTAGAAAACCTTTGCTGCCTGACAGGCATTCAGCTTAGTGGATTCTTCTCTTGCAAAATGGCGTATATCAAGAATAATCTTGTCATAGTTGCTTATTTCGGAAGCTAAGTCACTCATTTTAGCTTTCAGCATTATCGCTGTTGAATAATTTATATCAGATAAAACTGATTCATCTTCATCGGGATCATTTTCGTAAATACCGCATTCGGTAATGTGCGTAATCCGGTACAGATGACGTTCATTGCAGCTTATCTGGTTATTGAGAATATTATTTGCAACATCATAACTGAATTTTGTTGCTTCAGATATGTTGAAGCATATCGACAGCGAGGCATTTGCATGCACATGAATATAGCCGTCACTGCGTTTCAGAACGTAGTACTTGCAGCAATCTTCATCGATATTGCTTGTTCCGAAACTTACCTGAAGAGCTTTTTCAATTTTAATCATGACATCTTCTCTGACACGCCCTCTGTAATCTGTGAGTCTTGTTTTATCAATAGTTTTAATTTGTTCAAGGCAGATAGTGCTTGGTAACTTCAGAATTTTCGTATCATAAAAACATACGTGTGTAGGAAGAAGCTTCTTCGACTTGCTGGTTATGATTGCGACAATAACCGTGGGAGAATAAAGATTGCCCTTATCATTCTGCAGTATAATTACTGGACGATAACCGCACTGCTCACTACCTATATTAACGCTGTCATCGCCTAAATCAGCATAAAAGATATCTCCTCTGTTATAAGTAATTACGCTTTCGCAAGCTGTCATCTGCATATTATCACCACCTTAAACTCAGCAAAACACTTACAACTGATACAACGATAATGAATAACGGAACTATAAGCCAATCAGGAATATTACTGATATTACCGCCGAAAATAAAACCTATAATTGCGGCAGCTATAATTATCGATAATATTGTAATAATAAGTGCACCGCATCCTGAAATACCGCCGTTGCTCTTTGGAGGGGTATACTGCGGCTGTTCATTCTTATCCTTATTCATATTCTTGAGAAGCTGATATTCGATAGCGTTGTCCTTCCAGTCTTTTTCGCCGTCGTGATTCCAGTCGTGAAATGCCATAGTATGTACCTCCTGTCGTTTTTATCATTCTATCATTATTTCTGTACCATTTACTGTACATCAAGTCTGAATCTGAGAATCGTTTCTCCTGCTGTTGTTCCTTTCAGAATATTTTTGACATCCTCACTTAATGACTTACCTGTAGCATTTTCAAAGCTTGCAATTAGCTCGTCATTGTTATCAATTTCGGTGTCAAGAGAAACCACGTTCAGCTTTTCAAGCATTCGTCTGCAACGGATATTCTTTTCATGTGTCCGCATAAGAAAGCAACTGATATTATTATCTATGTGATACTGTTCTGCGAACAACCTTACTGCTTTTGCGCCGATACCCAGACCACGCTTATCTTCAAGTAGTTCGATGCCTATTTCAGGCATGAATGCTTGTCCCTGCTATAATAGTTTGAAGGGAAAGCCTGCATATATATTTCACTGCACGCTTCAATATCTTCTGTCTGCATTTCAAGAAATTCTTTCATAGTACATCCTCCTTTGTTTTTCATATTATATCATGCCTATCTGTCCTATTTCCAGTACTAAAAACAGTCTTCCCTTTGTTTTCTGTGATTTTTATAGGACAGAAGTTGAGTATAATTGTAATTATAAAAGAAAGGACAGGTGATTTTAATGATTACAAGTAAAACAGCAAACGTACTTGATGTTCGTCTTGCAAATGGAAACAAATGTAAAATGAAAGATACGAAACTTCTTGGTTACTGCCATTGCCAGCTACATGAAGGCTATCTGACAGCGGCGATTCTTTGTGAGCATGATTGTATTAAAAAGCAATGTCATCATCTCGAAAAATATGCAAGCCACCCTTATTGGGCTTACCTAGAATGGAAGAAAAAAGAAAAAGCAAAGCACCGTACTACAATGAAAGAAATCCGTAGCAAGCTTATAAATACTGATATTGAAATGGAAAAGCTGGTTGTTGCTGCACAAAGACTTGCTGATGGAATGGATTATCCTATCATCATAACAAGAATAGCTCATAAAGCAACCTCGGATAAAGATTATGAATTTGTAATCAATTATGTCTCAGATGATTTATTCGATGATTGGCATTTATATTTTGACCTTGCTATTTCGTTAGCAAAATGTTACGGCGGTAAATACACCCTTCGTCATCTGAAACTCCCAAACGGCAAGTATGCGTCTATCAATGATTGGAACAACAGAAGAAAAAATTAAAAGGTTACGAATTGACAACCCTTGTCAACCTGAATAGAATAATAATCAAGGCAAGTGCACAAGCCAGAAATTCAGGAGGATATTTTTATGAACGGATTAAAATTTATAAGAACAAGATGTAATTATTCACAGGCTGCACTGGCTGAAATGCTTAATGTGAGCCGTCAGGCAATCAACATGTGGGAAACCTCAAAGAAACCTATTCCGGAACCTCGCAGAACCGAAATATGTGAGATTTTCGGAATAGAAAATTCTGCATGGCTGGATGAGATTGACGAAAAGACAGCAAATGAAATTATCGAGTCAGTAATGTATAAGGTTGTAGATGAAACAGGAGATGATTCAAGTGAACATTTTATATTCAAACCGGTATCAAAATATAAAGTCAATATAGGAATGCATGATAAAGAACTTTCTCTTGATGAAATATGCACTTTAAAAAGAATTGAAATTAAAAACTTGCTGAATGAAATTCAACGTTATTCTGAAGGAGTTGGCGAAAGAAATTCCTATGGACGATTAGGTAGAATGAATACAACTAACAAGGCGTTTCTTGGACTTCTTGAAGCAATTAAAACTTGTAATGAAAAATCTGCAGCTGAAAAAATGTTTTTTATTCATATTGTTTTCGGTGTTATAGACGCTCTTAATCTTGCATTTAAAACAATAACTGTAGACGAACTTAAAAACTCATCTGATCCAAGAGCTGATTTTTACTATACAGTACCGTTGTCTGCAGAACTTGCAGATGTTATAAATAAATATATAGATAACAAATTGCCTGAACTGCAAAAACACAACGAAATAATAAAAGCTCAGATTAAAGCCGGAGAAATTAATCCAACGCCCAAAACAATGTAAATCTTTTTTAAAATTTCCTGTGATATTTCTGGTTTTCAGATGTCATATATGTGAAAGGAGGATAAGATGAAGGAAATAGAAAAACTTTATCGGTTATATTTCAAAGATGTTTACAAATATCTCAGAAGTATAACTCATGACGAAAGCTTATCCGAAGAGCTTTTATCAGACACTTTCTTCAAAGCCATGCAATCCTTTCACAATTTCAGAGGTGAATGTGATGTGCGGGTATGGCTTTGTCAGATTGCTAAAAACTTATATTTTTCACACCTGAAAAAATATAAGAAGCAAGCTGTCATTGAAGAAGATGTCGGCTCTTCAAAAGAAATCTCTGTTGAAGAGCTGTTGTGTGATAACGAATCAGCATTTGAAATTCATCAGATATTACACAATATGAAAGAGCCGTACAAAGAAGTCTTTTCTTTAAGAGTGTTTGGTGAATTAACATTCAGACAAATAGGAACGCTCTTCGGAAAAACCGAACACTGGGCATGCGTTACATATCATCGTGCCAGAAATATCATTATAGGAGATTTAGAAAATGAAAATTAACTGTGAAATAATCAAAGACCTCTATCCGTTATACGTTGAAGGAATTGCAAGTGAAGCAAGCTGTCATCTGGTTGAAGAACACATTGGGAACTGCGAAGGTTGTGGAAAAAATTATGAAAAAATCAGTAATAGCGAAGATGATTTTAGGGTAATTATGAAGTCTGTCACAAGGCTTATAATGACGGCCCTCTCTTTTTCAATAAGTATTTTGTTTCTTATATCTGTTTTTGTGAAC
>SVNU01000127.1 GCA_015066715.1 Ruminococcus sp.
TTCGGTATTTCAATGCGAAACCACTCAGTTTTTCTCTGACAGTTTCTCTGGATTCATCGGGAAAGAAATTCCAGCAATACTGATTTTTGAAATAATAATAGACGAAATCCTTTTCCACATCCTGTAAAAGGAAATTATGGCAGACAGAGGACAAATCCATGTAATTGTATGTATTATATCTTCTTTCGCCCCAGCTTGAGAAGAACGGAGGGTCTTCCAGTATTAGTTTGGTGCATCTGGGAGATTGTGCTGCAATGTATGCTGCAATCAGTCCACCTGACGAATGACCCAACACAGCAACAGAATCACAAATCACATTTTCAATAAAGCCTATGATGTCGTTGCCGATACTGACCAGATTGTATTTTTCTGGATTGTGGGAACTCTTTCCGTGTCCGTAATAATCTACCATGTACACATGGTAGTACTTTGCAAGTTTTGTAACAACATTATCGAAGCTACAAGAGTTTGTCCCCTGGGCATGAAGCAGTAATAATTTGTTTTTTGCGGTTCCGACCTCATAGTAGTTCAAAATACTGTTATCATCAATTTTATACTGTGCATTATGAATCTTCATGTTGTATACTCACCTCGTCAAATTCTAATTTATCGGACCATCCGATTTCTCTCATTATACCACACCCACCCATAAAATTCAATACGAAAGGATTAAAAATTATGACCGAACTCAAACAAACCTTAACTGCCGAAGAACAGGAGCTTATTCATAACCCCATAGGTCGCTGGGGCGAGGCTTGGCAGAAATTTATGAAAGAAAACTGCACTCCCGACGAAATCCGGGCAAATTTCAAAGACAACGAATTTGATGAGCTTGCCCGACGGATTGACAGCGAGGCTTGGGAAATGTGGGAGCTGCTCCGCAGACAGTACGCCCAAAAAAATCCCCGACCAACTACTTTCAACGAAATCGTATCGTGGGAGAAAATGCGTTCTCTCACGGTTGAACACGAGGTAATGGAGCAGATTGTTCTGCAAATCAGAATGCCCGTTTAAGGGGAAGATTGCAAACCACACATATTGCAATCTTGCAATGTTGCAACCTTGAACAGGCAGAAAAGCACCGAAACCCTCGGAGAGCCCCTGTATCTGTGATATGAAAGCAAGGCTGGAATGTCACAGATACTATGGGGTTATCTATGACAAGTCATAGATAAAAAACTGCTGCGGCGAAATAGAAAGGAGACCGAAAATGGCAAAGACTGTTTCATTCTGCCAAGGCAAAGGGAGCCTCTCCCACAACAACAGAACATTCAGACCGAAAAATGTGGACAGCTCCAAAAGCTGTGATAATATCACCTTTATAAAAATGCCTATCGAGCAGGCTTATGAAAATTGCTTTGCGAAGGCGGTCGAACGCTACAACGCAAAGCAGAAAAGAGCTGACCGCAGAATTAAAGACGGATATTTCCGTTATGCGTTTTCACACGCACCTTGCAACAATGTGATTGTTGCGGCTGATAAAAGAAAGAGCTTTTATGAGGATATTGTTCAGATAGGCTGTAAGGACGATACAGGCACAGGCTCACCCGATGCTGAAATCGCCGCCGAGTGCCTTACCGAATATATCGAGAGCTTTATAAAACGCAACCCGAATTTCTATGTATTCAATGCCGTTCTGCATAATGACGAGGCAACTTCGCACCTGCACATCGACTACATTCCCATTGGACATTACAAGCGAGGGGTGGACACACAGAACGGTCTTGCACAGGCTTTAAAGGAAATGGGACACGGTGACGGCGAAAATGCTATAAGCCGTTGGCGAGCAGCCGAGGTGAAGATTTTAACCGAAATCTGCAACAGGCACGGCATTGAAATTTCCGAGCCGCAGAAATCCCGTGGCAGTCTGACCGTAGAGCAATACAAAGAGTACGCCGAGGCGAAAGGACAAGCCGAGGATATGAAACAGCAGGTCGCACGACTGGAAGAACAAGCGAAAAATGCTGACAGGCTGTTACATCATCGTGAGGAGATACGAACACAAGTCGAGGAAATTATCGACAGCCTTGATGAGCAGTATCAAGAGAAAACCGCCGCAATAGAACATCTGGACGAGCAGATTGCAGAGAAAACAACTGCTCTCACCGAAACGACCGCAGCACTTACAGCAAGTGCGACAAAAGTAACGAAAATCAAGAGGATTGATGAAATAGAAACTGGAAAGACTGTTCTTGGCGGTAAGATAACGATGTCGAGAGAGGATTACGGAACTCTGACCGACCTTGGCTGTGTTTACGGCTTACTGCATGGTATGACCGATGATGAGATTGTTCGTTTTGCAAGTGCCTGCTCTGCAATCGCAATATCCAGATTTCCTCTGCCGCTTAATCCGCCGACTATGGATGAGGTTAAGGAATTGCTGAACAGATGACAGTTCATAAAAAGGCTTTATTATACACTTGATACGATTCGTGTCATCAATGTGACAATGCGGTTCTTTACTGTTTTTATGTCTTTTGCTATTATTAAATCAGCTCAAGAGCAAAATAATATGCGAAAGGACAAATAAAAATGAAAGAAAGAAAATTATTTTATGTTGGACTTATCCTGATTGTAGTATTTGTATTCTGGACAATATTGATTCAGACGGTTGATGTTCAGCCCGTCGGAGTTAATGGAACTGTTGTCGGTTTTGCGACGCTGAATTGCTCATTTCACAATATGACAGGTGTGAATATGACAATCTATCACATCACCGACTGGCTTGGTCTTGTGCCAATATTCTGCTGTATGATTTATGGCGTAGTCGGCTTTGTCCAACTCATTAAAAGAAAAAGTCTTTTGAAAGTAGATATTGATATTCTGCTATTAGGCGTGTATTATGTAATTGTAATCTTCGGCTACCTGATTTTTGAAATGATACCGATAAATTACAGACCCATACTGATTGACGGAAGAATGGAAGCGTCATACCCTTCATCAACAACGCTGCTTGTGTTAAGTGTTATGCCGACTGTTATTTTTCAGGTTGACCGAAGGATAAAAAACAGGGCTGCCAGAAAAAATATTACGCTATCAGCTATTCTCTTTTCATTATTTATGTTAATCGGACGGACTATTGCAGGCATTCATTGGCTGACAGATATTATCGGCTCGATATTTTTAAGTGCTGGATTGTTTCTGATTTATTATGTAAATGTTTTACGGCTTGATAAAAAGCGGGAGGAATATCGTGGAATTCAATGAGAAATTACAGGAATTAAGAAAAAGCAAAGGTCTTACACAGGAGGAACTTGCTGAGGCATTATATGTATCCAGAACTGCAATATCAAAATGGGAATCGGGCAGAGGGTATCCAAGCATTGATTCACTGAAAGAGATTTCAAAATTCTTTTCAGTTACTATTGACGAGTTGCTGTCAAGCGAAAAAATAGTAACCATAGCCGAAAGAGAAAATAAATCAAATATCCGAAACATCTGCGATTTGCTGTTTGGAATTACTGATTTGATGAGTATATTACTTATAATTCTGCCGCTTTATCCGAAAACTATAAACGATTTTATTTATTCTGTACCATTATTTGAATATACCGAATCAGCACCATTTTACGGAGCAATTTATTGGATAATGTTTGTTTCATTTTTTCTGATTGGTGCGATTAAGACTTTTTTTAATTATAAAAAAATAGAAAAAGGAAGAAACATTACCACAAACATATCCATAACCGCCGGCATTATCGCTGTACTTTTTTTAGCAATAACAAGGCAGGCGTATGCAATTATTGTTGCTTTCATACTAATTGTAGTTAAAGCAATAATTCTTATGAAATATAAAGGACATATCTGAATATAAAACAAATGCCATCGTATCTCTTTCGATACGATGGCATATAGTTTTCAGCAAGCAAACGCTTGACAAGGTGGACTCAACTGACCGATAAATTTGACAAACCGAAATATGTACCAACAATTGTTTCAGTCAGAACTATTTCTTAATTACAGGTATCCAAACCTCATACTGTGCGTTTTGAGGATCCGGATTCAGGTAAACTTCAATGTCAGGAGCATTAGCATATTCATATCCTGAGGTAGGGAGCCATTCAGTTACAATACGCTGTTCCAATTCTTGAATAGACTGATTTGTACCTGTTCCTGTGAAAATTGCCCAAGTAGCGGCAGGAACAATATATTCCTCAAAATCCGTATCCTGCTTTGTGCTTGAAACTGCAATAAAATATTTCCACTGTTCAGCATCATTGCACGCACTCACACCTAAAAGCCCCATAGGTACAGTATCCATCAATCCTGCTAATTTCTGTATTGTTCCATCAACGGCAGCATTCTGCCACATTTTCGGAACAACAGCGAAATTTTTCTCGATTTCTTTGTCAAGAGGCTGAGATATACCTATAATGCGAAATGCCTCTTTCTTTTCAATACGATAGTTCATTTCTTCTACTCCTTTAACCGTAATTCTGAATGAGATAGGTGGAAAGGATTTTATAGATACGCCCTCATTTTTTACTGCGGAAGGTGCAATACCATGAATGCTTTGAAATGCTCTGTTGAACGCAGTAGGTGACTGATATCCATACTCGCCTGCAATTTCTATTATCTTTTTATCACCGGACTGTAAGTCTACCGCAGCTAATGACATTTTTCTTCTTCGGATATATTCCGACAAAGGAATACCTGCCATATAGCTAAACATTCTCTGAAAATGATAGGATGAACAACAAGCGATTTTAGCAAGCTGTCCGTAGTCGATATCATCTTTCAAATGTTCTTCTATATAAATAATTGCTTGATTCAATCTTTCAATCCATTCCATATTACCCGCTCCTATCTTAATTGTTAGTATATCATAAAATCTCATTATTTTCCTCTCATTATATGCACAAAAAAGAGAGGTATCAAATTACTTCAGGATTCTATATAGCCATAATAAATGTTCCGCAAACTTCTTATTTATCAGACTATCCGAATTTGTTACATTATACCACATCCACTCGCAAAATTCAATACAAAAGGACTAATAATTATGACCGCCGAAGAACAGGAGCCTACCCTTAGGCAGATAGACAAGGAAGTAGCTTTATAAATAAACTCACAGCGGAAAACTTACTATTCGTTCTTTCGTAAAATGCAACTTACAGTTGCCGAAATTCCAATTCAGATTGGTGGACGAATTATGATATATGTGATATAATAAGGCAAAAGGAGGCGGTTTTATGACTATTGGTGAGCAGATACAAAATCTGCGTATTCAAAAGGGCCTGACGCAGGAACGATTTGCTGAAATGCTTGAGGTTTCAAGACAGTCAATTTCAAAGTGGGAGCTTGGACAGGCGGTTCCTGAACTTGATAAAATTATCCGTATGAGCGAGCTGTTTAACATTTCGACTGACACGCTGCTGCTTCGTAATACCGAAGATGAACAGAAAAACAAAAATCCTCTGCATCTTGGCAGTATTTACCTTATTGTCAAGGATTTCGAGAGGTCAGTGGAATTCTATGAAAAGTTTCTCGGTATAAAGGTTAGTGATCGCTGTCGGAGCGGAAATAAATTTGTTGAGTTTTACTTTGACAACAAGTGCCTTTCCCTCATGAATGAAAGCAATCTTATCGGTCATTGTACAGATTTAAACAGTCCATATAAGTTTGTGCAGAATTACTGGGTTGAGGATTTGCTGACGGAATACGAACGCGTGAAAAAGCTGAATATCGGTGAGGTCACTGAAATTCGTGAGGCTTATCCCACATATAATTATTTCCATCTCACCGACCCTGACAATAACGTTATCGAGATAACAGGTGGTTATCACATCTGTCAGAGCTGCGGAATGGCAATGCACGAAAGCGATTACGGCAAAAATGCCGACGAAAGCATAAATACAGACTACTGCAAATATTGTTATCCCAACGGCAGCTTTGGCAAGAATGAAACTATGGAGGAAATGATTGAAAGCTGTGTACCTTTTTATGTGAACGAGGAATTTGAAACAGCGGAAGAGGCACGAGAGTATCTTAGGCGACTTTATCCAACTCTGAAAAGGTGGAAAAAGTAGACTTATAAATAAACGCACAGCGGAGAAATCTGCTGTGCGTTTTTCTTGACATAAGTCTTAAAAAATATTATCATAAAAATATCGAATCAAACCGAAAAACTGCGACTTATAAGTGAAAGCTTTCAAACGAGGTGTATGGAAAACAACATTCCCCTTTTAGCTGTGCAAACACCAAATAACTTATTTTTTAAAATTATATCAGCGCTGAATATGAAATTCAATTGTATTTTAAGGCATGATATATTGCAAATTATAGCATCAAAAATTGCCTTTATCTTAAACCAATTATAGCACACCGCAAATTAAAAAACAATACCGCACCTGTTGACAAGTGCGGATTAGTATAGGCTGTTAGGTGATTTGGAATTTATCTGTCCAGCTCATAAATAAAATCTTTGATGATATTACC
>SVNU01000005.1 GCA_015066715.1 Ruminococcus sp.
GGATTTTCGCTCACTGCGGTGAGCGACCAAAGGCTCTGCCGAGTGCCGAAGGCATGCAGAGCAGATTCCGCCAGCATTTTTGAAAAATTGCTGGACCAAAAAACTTTTGGTTTGAAATTCAAAAAACGACTTTTTCGACAAACTGAGAAAACTCCGATTTTAAATCGGAGTTTTCTTTTAATATTAATATTATTCCTGTGGTCCTAACATATCTTCTGTGATAGATTTAACTTTAAATTCAATAAGTTTAAGTGCATCTGCAGCATCAACTGTATCGTCATATTTAACATTAGCCTGTGCCCATGCCTTTGCTACACTTTCAGGAGTATCATCACCGAGAGGATAAAGCTGCGGAGCAACAGTATACTTACTAAGTCTTGCAACGTCAGCAAGCTCTACAACACCATTCAGGTCAACGTCACCGTAAAGTAAATCGTCAACATCACCTGTGTAACTTGGAACTGTCTGATCTGTATCATCAGTAGCCTCTGTCGCTTCTGTATCGTCAGTAGCTTCTGTAGGATCAGTTTCCTCTGTAGGATCTTCCGTTGGGTCAGTAGCCTCAGTTACGTCTGTAGTATCTGTTGGCTCTGTTTCTTCTGTAGGATCTTCTGTTGGTTCAGTTGGCTTTACAGGTCCATCTGAAAGACAGCCATAAACAATACCACAGCCAACAGTTGACATATAAACAGTACCGAATGTATTCATATCACCAACAAGGAAGTTACCGTTACCAGTACCGCCATAAATGTTATTTGTATTGATACAAACCCATGTTTCACCGCCGTCTGTTGAACGGTAAATACCTTCAGGGTCTGAATCCTGTGGTTTACCATAAATATAAAGTGTGTTCAGACCGCCTTCCTTTTCAGGAGCGCCGTAACCTACTGTCTTACAGTATGAAACAGTATCAATCTTTTCAATAGTCTGACCCTTGTTTGTTGCCTTATACATACCATTCCAGCCTGCACCAAGAATTATAGTACCATCACCGAGAGCTGCAATTCTTGCTGCGCTGTCACACTGGTCATACATAACTACATCCTTGCTTGTAAATGTCTTACCGTAGTCTGTACTTACACATAACTTATAGCATGCGTCTGTAATATCAGGTTCAGGCTTTGAATAATGCCATGATGAGTTGAAATATGTTACATATGCGTAAACAAGTGAAGGATCTTCAGGGTCTACATACATATATGTCGGCTTTGAACCATATGCAGAAGGGAGACCTGAACATGCTGTCCATGTCTGACCGTAGTCATCTGAGTAGGACATGCTTGCGTCATCCTTTGAACCATTGAAGAAACGGTATTTACCTTCATCAAGCTGAGTAATTGCTGCCTTACCGCCTGCTGAAGGAGCCATTTTTTCCCATGTCTTACCGCCATCAAGAGTATAATAACCTATACTTTCATTTTCAGCAACTCTTATCATAACATCGGGATTCTGTGGGCAGTATGCAATAGCAGCTGTTGAACCCATATTAGGCTTATGCTGCTGTGGGATTTCATTTGGATCAACATGAATAAATCCATCGTAGTCACCGATTACTGAAACAGGATATCCGCCCGGAATACTTACCATATCAAGTGCTACAACTTCTTCAACACCGCTTGGGCTGAAGTAGAACTGAACGCCTTTTTCCGCCCATGGATTATCACAAGCGAATACACCATTACCTGATGTCATAAGAATTTTGTCCGGATTTCTCGGGTCGATAACCATACCGCTTCCCCAGTGGCAGGCTTTACCGTAAATCCAGTCATAGCCGTTTGTATCAATAGGGTTTGAAATGAAATACTCCTGACCATATTCGCCATCTTTTTTGCCAGGTGTGATATTTGTCCATGTTTCGCCGCCGTCTGTTGATTTGAAGAAGTAGTCGCCCCATGCAATACTTGTGTCTGTCCATTCTTCTTCATACCACTGATCCGCCCATAAACCACATGTTCTTACCAAAAGCTTATTAGGGTCATTTTTGTCAGCGGTAATTCCACCGAAAGCATTTGCTTTAGGTGAAATATCTGTTACCTTACCAGTAGCAGTATTGTACTTGTATGCACCGCCTGCGCTGCCTGAGAACGCAAGTCCTGCAATATAAGTGAAGAAGATATTGCCGTTTTTGTCACTTGTAATTGAACAAGGATAATTCGCTGTAGGAAGGTCAGCTGAAAGCTCTGTGAATTCATCTGTATCAACGTCAGCTACATGAATATTAGTCTGACCTGTGATTGAAGTTCCTACATAAACTTTACCGTCTTCAATGAGAATACAGCCGATACCATTCTGGAAACGATATTCTCCGTCATTTAAAGCTCTTGTCATATGTTCTGTCCATAAAGGCCATTTGATTTCACTTGTATACATACCAAGATCATCATAGCCCTTTACAGGCTTCCATGTTTTACCTGCGTCTGTTGACTTGATAAGACATGATTCACCGGCAGTAACGTCACCGCCTGCATAAATAACATCAGGATTATCAGGGTCAATCGCAATAGGTTCGATACACTGACGACCGTCACCGTTACCGTGAATCTGAATAAGGTCTGTTACATCAACACGTTCAAATGTTTTACCGCCGTCTGTTGTCTTGATGATTTCTGTTCTTGCATCTGAGAAGTATGCACATCCGCAGAGGAAGTAAGCAGTCATATCATCTGTAGGGTCGATAGCAATACCCTTAACGCTGAGCATGCCTCTGTCTGCATCGTTAAGCATACCGAAAAGCTGCACCCATTCATTTTTTTCATAATCGTATCTGTAAGCACCGCCTACGTCAGTTCTGAGATACATTTCCTTCTGACCTGTTACAATACCTGAAACAAATCCGGCGCCGCCGATTTCAAGAGTACCCCAGTTATATTCGTTCTGAATATCCTTGGATTCTGCAAATGAAACCGGCATTGTTGTAACAGCAACAGCCGCAGATAAAGCAACAGTTACTGAAGTTACAACCGATAAAATTTTTGATTTAAGCTTCATTTTAATCAATCTCCTTTACTATGATTTTATACTTTACGTTAAAGCATATACGTCTGAATTGTCAGAATAAACAATTCTTCTTATATAATTATACATTATTTATAATAAAATTACAAGCTGAAAAGTTTTATCAGACTGTAGAAATTGATTGACAAATTTTATCTATTATGCTATATTTATAAGGTGGTATTAAATTAAACGGATAAATCAAAAAGGAGAAACGAATGGCACGTTCAAACAAAACAGATATTTACAGAAAAAGACAGACGGCTTTTCTTGTTATAATAGGTACAATTCTTGTGATTGGTATTCTTATTGCGGTGTATTTCATAGCTTTCAATGACAGAAAGGATATTTCGCAGACAACAGGTGCAAGTGGTACAGAAGCAGTTCCGGCAGATGCGCAGGGGGAGACTATGGGTACAAATAAGATTTGCTTTGAAACCGATTCTATTCAGCTGGCAGTAGGTGACAAGGTTACTCCGGCAATATTAAATGGAAATATTTCGGATATAACCAACTGGCAAAGCTCGGACAGTACGGTTGCTGTTGTCAGTGAAAACGGGGAAATATCCGGAATAAGTGTAGGTATTGCTGCTGTTACGGCGGAGGTTTCGGATACCGGCACACTTCTGACACTTAAGGTTGATGTTGTCGCTTCTGAAAATTCCGGAAACCTTACTGCAAACAATTATGAAATAGTTGAAAGGGATGGTCTTACTTATGTTTATGACATCTTAATTGCAAATAAAACATATTCACTTCCAAGCGATTATAATCCGGGTGAAGATGAAGAAGCGGTAGCGGCTTTTGAAACAATGCAGTCGGATGCGGAAAACGAGGGACTTGAAATTTATATTTCGTCAGGCTTCCGCTCATATGATGATCAGGACAGAATTTACAATAATTATGCTTCCTATGACGGATATGAGGCGGCAGACAGATATTCAGCAAGACCCGGACATTCTGAACATCAGACAGGTCAGGCGTTTGACCTTAACACTATTTCTGAATCTTTTGCATACACTGCAGAGGGAGAATGGGTAAAAGAAAACTGTCACAAATACGGATTTATTATAAGATACCCAGAAGGCAAGGAAGATATTACTGGCTATATGTATGAGCCGTGGCATATCCGTTATATCGGTATCGATAAAGCAACCGAGGTTTATGAAAGCGGTCTTACCCTTGAAGAATTTTTGGGAATTGATTCGGTTTATTCAGAATAACAATTAACCCCATCTGTTACTACAGATGGGGTTTGATTATATGTGAGTTCAAGAACCGACCATATTAATTTATATTTAGTGACAGTGCTCACATTCACCGATTTCTCCGACAATCGGAATCGGGTCGATTCCCTGTCTTGTATAATAATCAGAAAGCGCTGACTTGATAGCCTGCTCAGCTAAAACAGAACAATGAAGCTTTACTGCCGGAAGTCCGCCAAGAGCATCTACAACAGCTTTATTCGTAAGCTTTAAAGCATCTTCAATCGGTTTTCCTTTAATAAGCTCTGTTGCCATTGAAGATGTTGCAATAGCAGCACCGCAGCCGAATGTCTTGAATTTTACATCTTCAATAATACCATTGGTTATCTTCATATATATTTTCATGATGTCTCCGCATTTGGCATTGCCAACCTCGCCTATACCATTTGCATCTTCAATTTCTCCTACATTTCTCGGATTTGAAAAATGATCAACTACTTCTTCGCTATATAACATATTAATTCTCCATTCTGCCGCTTTTATTTTTTATTCAAAATCTCCGACAAAGCGACATACGGAGATTTTTTATCATTTTTTATATACTCTGTATCCACAGATATTTTCATCTGATTTTTCCAGTGCAGCATTTAAAAGCATGTCCGTTGCTGCACCCTTATTTATTTTATTTACTTCAACAAGAGACGTTGTAATTCTTTCAATCGAAGCTTCAAGTATTGGCGCTGAATTCATATTTTTACTGACTTTAATTTTATCACCAACTGTAAAACAGCCGTTTAAAACCTTACCGCATATCAGCGTCTGATTTACTCCGATACTGACAGCACGGGTTATTTCAAATACTGAATTTTCCTGATTAAACTTTTTCATTCCGTAATAAGACTTCTTTTTTCTGCATTTTATTTTATGAACATTGGACGACTTATTTTTTGAGAATAACTTTATCAGAAAATTTTTCATATTTTAGATTTTTTCACCATTCACGATTTTTTCCCATAAAGGTGACATTTCACGAAGTCTGTTTACAACCTGCGGTACAACTTCAATAATATAATCAATATCCTCATCTGTTGTATCGTCAGATATTGAAAGACGAAGTGAACCATGTGCAACCTCATGCTTTAACCCAAGTGCAAGAAGTACATGAGAAGGGTCAAGAGAACCTGATGTACAGGCTGAACCTGATGAAGCACATATACCGTTCATATCAAGCATAAGGAGAAGGCTTTCACCCTCAATACCCTCAATTGAAATATTTACAGTTCCGGGAAGTCTCTTTACAGGGTCACCGTTAAGTCTTGTATGGGAAATTTTAAGAATTTCAGATATAAGTCTGTCACGCTGCTTTGCAGTTTTTTCAGCACGCTTTTCAATATCTGTGCAGGCAATTTCCATAGCCTTTGCAAATCCCATAATTGCCGGAAGATTTTCTGTTCCGGCCCTCTTGTTTCTTTCCTGTGCACCGCCGTAAATAAGATTTGTAAGAGCAATACCCTTTCTTACATAAAGTGCGCCGACACCCTTCTGTGCATTAATCTTATGTCCTGAAACAGACAGCATGTCAATATTCTGTTCATTAACATCAATTTCAACATGTCCAACAGCCTGTACAGCATCTGTATGAAATAAAACCTTCTTTTCACGGCATATTTTACCGATTTCAGCAATTGGCTGAACCGTACCTATTTCATTGTTTGCGTACATAATTGTAACAAGAGCTGTATCCTCACGGATTGCTTTTTCAACGTCCTCTGCTTTTACAAGACCGTTTTCATAAACCGGCAGATATGTTACCTCAAATCCCTGTTTTTCAAGTGCCTGACATACATGAAGTACCGCATGATGTTCAAACACAGATGTAATAATATGTTTTTTACCTTTTGCGGCAAGTCTTTCACAAACCGAACGAATTGCCCAGTTATCTGACTCCGAGCCGCCGCTTGTAAAGTAAATTTCAGAAGCTGAAGCGCCGATTGTTTTTGCAACTCTTTCTCTTGCATCTTCAAGGTCTCTCTGGGCATTTCTGCCGAGAGCATAAATACTTGAAGCATTTCCGAACTTTTCTGTAAAATAAGGCATCATTTCATCAAGAACTGCCTTTGAAACCGGTGTTGTTGCGGCGTTATCCGCATAAACAAATCTTTTTTCCATTGTTTTCCTTCCTTTATGAATTCAAATCACGCTGAATTACCGCTAATTCATCACATCTTTCGTTTTCAGGGTGTCCTGCATGACCTTTTACCCATACAAACGTAACCTTATGTTTTTCAAGTAAAGGCAAAAGCCTTTCCCATAAATCGACATTAAGCGCAGGCTTTTTATCAGACTTTATCCAGCCCTTTTTCTTCCAGCCGTAAACCCAGCCTTTTGTAACACTGTCAACAACATATTTGCTGTCGGTAGTAAGTATAACCTCGCACGGTTCTTTTAAAGCTGAAAGTCCTGTTATAACTCCCATAAGCTCCATACGGTTATTTGTAGTTTCATGCTCACCGCCCGAAAGCTCCTTTACATGCTCACCAAAACGAAGTATTACTCCGTAACCGCCGGGACCCGGATTTCCGCTGCATGCACCGTCGGTGAAAATTTCAACTTTTTTTATACTTATCACCTGCCAATGTCATTTTTCCTGATTTATATTATAACCGATTTTTCACAATATAGCAAATTTGTTAGCTTAGGGAAACATTTTTTTCGTTTTATAAAAACTATGAAAATTTATATTTTTCTTTCTAACTTAAATTAATATTCGTACTTTCTTGCCTGTGCAAGAAAGATACCAAAGAACACACAAACTTTCTTATAAAAAGAAAGTTTGAACAAAGAAAATAAAAACTTATAATTGTAACCGAATTCAGACTGTTTCCCCGTAAAAGGCAGTGTCTGACTGATAATAAGCAAACTCATAATTAAAAGTCAACTTCAGACATATCCCACCCATGTTTTTAATGCTTTTATTTTGAGAAAGCCTTGAAATTATGAACCTGCAAATTATTTTTTTTATTGCAACCATCTATAAATGGACTTTTAACTTTGTAATTATGAAGTTGACAGGTACAGGGAAACATTATTATTTAATCGACAAATTCATGCATAGAATTTTTTCTTTTTGGTCAAGCTTTTTCTGTTTCGAAGAAAAGAAAAAGATTGTGCATTTCTTTGGTTCGTTTCTTTGTGCAAACAAAGAAATGAACAGAAAGTATGAAAGAAAAATATAAATTTATCTTTTTCTACAATTCGGGCATCTGAATTTTCAGTTAATTTTTCATTACATTCCTTTTTGAGTTATAAAATCTTCAAAAATATCATATATTCTTGTAGGACAAAATCTACAAAGGAGAAATATATGAACGGACTGACAGAAAAGCAGGCGGCTTCCCGTCTTTCCGAATACGGAAGCAATACTCTTGCCGAAAAGAACAAAAACAGTGCAGTAAAAATTTTTGCCGGACAGTTTCGTGATGTAATGGTAATGATACTTCTCGGAGCAACTGTTATTTCAGTATTTTTAGGAGAAATATATGATGCTGTAACAATCATTGCAATAGTATTTTTAAATGCTGTTCTTGGATTTATTCAGGAGTACAAAACAGAAAAAACCCTTGAAGCACTTGCCTCAATGACTGCACCTACTGCCAAAGTCATAAGAGACAGTAAAACAAAAACAATTCCTGCAAAAGATATAGTACCAGATGACATAATTATTTTTGAAGCAGGGGACAGAATTCCTGCCGACGCAATGATACTTGAATGCTCCGGACTATTTACAGATGAATCAATGCTTAATGGTGAATCAGAACCCGTTTCAAAAACAACAGGCATAAATAATGATAAAGACAATTCCCTGAACCGTCCATGTGTTGTGTATTCAGGAACTGTAGTTACAAGAGGTAACGGTAAAGCAGTTGTCATAGCAACAGGAAAAAATGCACAGGTGGGAAAGATTTCACATATGATAAGTGAAAGTTCAAACAGTCAGACGCCTTTGCAGAAACGCCTTGGCGAGCTTGGAAAAATTGTTGCTCTTATCTGTATAGGTGTTTGTATAGTTGTTTTTCTTGCGGGAGTGCTCAGAGGTGAGCCTGTTTTCGATATGCTCATGACAGGTATAACAATAGCAATTGCAGCAATTCCGGAAGGACTACCTGCAACGGTTACAATTGCTCTGGCACTTGCAGTAAACCGGATGCTCAAAGTAAAGGCTCTTGTAAACAAGCTTCACAGTGTAGAAACACTTGGATGCGCATCGGTTATCTGCTCAGACAAAACAGGTACTATAACCGAAAACAAAATGACCGTAAAACACATTTATACCGATTTCTGTGAATTTGACATTTCGGGCACAGGACACAAAATTTCCGGAGAAATAACCCTTGATGGAAAAAGTCTTAACCCTAAAGCTTATCCTACTCTTATAAGACTTTTTGAATGCTGTGTTCTGTGCTCTACAGCTGAAATTGAAAGTGATGGAGTTTTCAACACAAGGCAAAGGGGTATGTTGAAAAGTGAGAAAGAATGGAATGTTCACGGCGACCCCACCGAAACAGCACTTCTTATTGCTGCTGCCAAAGGAAGTATAACTAAAGAAAAGCTTTCAGGACTTCGGAAAATTTCCGAAGTACCATTTGACAGTGAAACCAAAATGATGTCGGTTACATACAGAAATGCCGCCTCAAATGATATTATTTATGCAAAGGGTGCTCCCGATGTTCTTATAAATAAATGCGGATATGTTGATACTAAAGATGGTATAAAGCTTCTTGACAAAGCTTATACCGAAAAAATAGAAAAGGAAATAAGCTTTCTTTCAAAAAGAGGTCTGCGTGTTCTGGCTCTTGCATATCGTCAGGAGGAGAGTGAGTTTGTATTTTCAGGACTTGCTGCAATGAGCGATCCTCCAAGAGAAGAAGCTAAGGAAGCAATAAAAAAATGTTCACAGGCTCATATAAGAACTGTTATGATTACAGGTGACCATAAGGAAACGGCTGCAGCTATTGCAAAGGAAGCAGGACTTCTGCGTGACAAAAAGGCTGTTACAGGTGAAGAGCTTGATAATATGACAGACGAACAGCTTGACAGGAATATTGATGATTATGCGGTTTACGCAAGAGTGTCGCCGTCACATAAGCTAAGACTTGTAAAGGCATACAAAAGAAAAGGTAATGTTGTAACAATGACAGGTGATGGTGTAAACGATGCTCCTGCCATAAAGGAAGCTGATGTCGGCGTTGCAATGGGTATCACCGGTACGGATGTTGCAAAACAGGCGGCGGATGTTGTTCTGCTTGATGATAATTTTGCAACACTTGTCAGTGCAGTTGAACAGGGCAGAGGAATATACGCAAATATCCGAAAATTTGTACGTTATCTTCTTTCAAGCAATATCGGCGAAGTAATTGTGATGTTCCTTGGAATTTTAATGGGTTTTCCTATGGTTTTGCTGCCCACACAGCTTCTGCTTGTAAATCTTGTTACAGACGGTCTGCCGGCTATTGCCCTTGGAATGGAGCCTTGTGAAAAAAATATAATGAAAAATCATCCGAGAGGAATTAATGAAAGCTTTTTTTCAAACGGGCTTCTTTTTAAAATTATTCTTCGTGGCGTACTTATTGGTCTGAGCACTCTCGCATGCTTTACAGTTATACTCAGAATTACCCATGATGTCCGGATGTCCCGTACTGCCGCACTAGTAACTCTTATTTTTTCACAGCTTATCCATGTATTTGAATGTAAATCCGAAACCAAAGGAATACTGCGGATTAATATTTTTTCAAATATAAAGCTTGTTCTGGCGGTAATAATTTCACTTGCTGTAGTATTGTCAGCGATTTATTTTCCGCCTGCACATATTATTTTCGGAACAGTTGCACTTCCGAAAAAAATCATTTTCATTTCAGTTGCTTTTTCAATTGCTATCCCGATTTTAGCGTCGTTTACTTTCAAAAAGAAAAATAAACAATAACTAACAGGACGACCGTTGGTCGTCCTTAAAGCTTCTGAAAATACTAAATTTATATTTATCTTTCTGTTTATATTCCTTACTTTTCTTGCTTGCACAAGAAAAGTAACAAAAGAATGCATACACTTTTTTCTTTTCTCGAAAAGAAAAAAGTTAGCAAAAAAAGAAAAAATTCCTTACATAAATTTGTTGCTTAAATAATAATGTTTCCCTGTACCTGTCAACTTCATAATTACATAATTAAAATTCCAACTATACATGAGTACAACAAAACAGAATATGCCAGACCAAAATTACAAGCTTTCTCAAGCTATAGCTTAATTTGTGGGGAGAACTGCGTTTTGTGCAGACTATCTGCAACAGTTTAATTATTATCAGGTATGATAGTTCTTTTAATGGGAAACAGTCTGAGCTTTGCCGCAATTTCAAGCATAATATTTTCTTTGTTCAAACTTTCTTTTTATAAGAAAGTTTGTGTGTTCTTTGGTATCTTTCTTGCACAAGCAAGAAAGTACGAATATTAATTTAAGTTAGAAAGAAAAATATAAATTTTCTTCTTTAAATACTAAAAATATAGAGTGACCAATGGTCACTCTATATTTTTTATTTTTAACTTTATCCAAGTACTACTGTTATTTCATTATTGTCAGCAAGTCTTTCTGCCGGAATATAGTTTCCTTCAATTTTATCGCCGCCAAGGTATATTTCCTTAACACCGCTTTGTACATGATTTGGATTCTTGACATCAATATTAAGAGTTTTTCCTCTGAATGTCTTTGTAATCTTAAATCCATCCCACTTTGATGGAATTGACGGATTGATTTCTATACCGTCAGCATCAGGTCTCATACCACAGATACCCTCAACACATCCTACCATAACCGTAGAAGCAGTACCTGTAAGCCAATGAACATGTGAACGTCCTGCAAAAGGTGATGCTGTACTTTCAGTAAACTGTCCATGAGCATACGGCTCTAAAACTCTGATTTCAGCCTTGTCATTCATAGCAGCGGGTGAAGTTTCCATAAAATATTCAAACGCTCTGTCACCATTTCCAGAAAGTGCCTCTGCAAGGATAAGCCAGCCCTGTGACTGTGAGAAAATACCGCCGTTTTCCTTTGTATCTTCATTATAAATATGCATAAGTGCACCATCAAAATAATGCTTGATATACGGAGGGTCCAGTAGCTTTGCACCGTAAGGTGTATTAAGTCTTTCATAAACTGTATCAAGTGCCTTTTTACCCTTTGTATCAGCTTCAAAACCGGAAATTACACTCCAGCTCTGCGGATTGAGCCACATATTTGCCTCAGGGTCTTTCTTTGCTCCTACAATTACTCCGTCCTCACGGATACCTCTGATAAATCTGTCTTCATCCCAACACTTTTCAAGTGTTTTTCCAAGCTCTGCCTGAACTTTATTTATATATTCTGTATATTCACTGTCTTTTTTCTTTTCTGCCATTCCCTTTATAACTGTCATAGCATAGTAAAGCTGGAAGGCAACAAATGTTGACTCACCCTTTGCACCGAGTCTCAAACAGTCATTCCAGTCTGCATGAAGCCCTGCCGGCATCGAATTTGCACCAAGTCTTTCCATGGAAAATCTTATTGCATTTTTAAGATGATTATATACAGTATCCTCACCGCCGTTTGCATAAACTATAACCTCATCAAGAAATGCCTCGTTTCCGCTTTCTCCGATATACTTAACAATAGTAGGGAACAGCCATAATGCATCGTCTGCACGGTATGATGGGTGTCCTGTTTCCCTTACATAGTCAGGATCATCAGGTGTGTTTTCATATCCGGCATTATGGTTGAACTTTACAAGCGGCAGACCTCCGCCATTATCAACCTGTGCAGAAAGCATAAAACGAATTTTTTCAAGTGCAAGCTCCGGATCAAGGTGAATAATACCCTGTATATCCTGTACTGTATCACGATAACCGTAACCGTTACGAAGTCCGCAGTAAATAAGAGACGCTGCTCTTGACCAGATAAATGTAATAAAGCACTGGAAAGCATTCCATACATTAATCATGTTGTTGAACTCCTCGCTTGGAGTATCAACAGAAAATCTGTCAAGCTTTGAATGCCAGTAATTTTTAAGCTCCTGAATTTCCTTTTCTGACCTGTCGCAGTTTTTATATGAATTAATAATTTCATCCGCAGTTTTACTGTCTTTTGCACCTAAAATATAATTAAGTGTTATTTCCTCACCCGGCTGAAGTGTAATATCAGACTGGAGCGCAGCACATGAATTGAGATTATAATTCATTGAATTGTCAAGTCTGCCGTTTTCAATCATAACAGGGTTTGAATAGGTTCTGTAATTTCCAATAAACTTATTCAAATCACCACAGGAAGCAGAAACATCTGCACCGGCAAGTCCGAAAAATCTGTCACGTCTGTCCTTTGCTTCACCATTCTGACTGATTACCTGTGTAATTTTGTTATTTTCAAATTTTGTTTTTGTAATAAATAATGAATACTGAAGATTAACCTGATCCTGTTCATAGTTATCTTCATTTGTAAATTCAACAAAGCCAAAGACCGAAAGCTTACGTGGCTTTGAATCATTATTTTTTATTTTACAGTTCCACACTTCATATGTTGCACCGTTTGGAACATAATAGGTAGTGCTTGCAGAAATCTTCTCATATTCCGAGGAAATAACCGTATAGGCAGTACCATGTCTGCATTCGCTTTTATACTTATCCATAGGCTTACCCACAGGCTGCCAGGATGCCGACCAGTAATCATTCAAATCATTGTCACGAATATAAATATATCTGCCCGGAAGTGCCATCATTGAATTAAATCTGAAACGTGAAATTCTTCCGTTTGCACCTGACTTTACAAAGCTGTAACCCGCAGCATTGTTTGATATAATTGCACCGTATTCAGGTGAACCCAGATAGTTTACCCATGGTGCAGGGGTATCAGGCTTTGTTATTACGTATTCTTTGTTTGCAAGGTCAAAAAAACCGTATTTCATATTTGCTTCTCCTTAAATTCAGAAATTATCTTTCTATTATATAATAACATTTCATTAACCTTATTTCAAGTGTTTTTTTATTTTCTTTAATAAAAATCAACACCAAAATAATAAAAAACAGTATAAAAATACTAAATTTACTTATTATTACCACTTTTGATTAATAATTTTTTCATAGCTTGTGTTATTGTGCATTCATAAAATTTCCTGTATTACATAGCACACATCTTTTTATATAATTCCGGATAAAGCTATGTGGCAAAAATCTGCATAACTGTTGCGACATCAATAATCCCATGTCCTATCATAGTCGGCAGTGAATTACGCTTTTTATAATAATACCAGCACAAAATCAAGGTTAATGGCAGAAACGACAAAAAGCGGTATATAATATATTTTGCATCAAACAGCACAGGGATAAAACTATGCTGAACTGCAAAAAACAATGCTGGCAGAATAACTGCAGCATATTTATTCTTTATCTGATCTCATTATTAACTTTTCATATAATCTACATTTTCTATTCAATAGCTTTTTATTCATCTGTTTTTCCTCTGATTATCTTCACAATATTATAAATCTGATAAGGTATATAACTGAGAATCCCTACATAAAATATACATCCTAATGTTATTGGCCATAAAAACGCCGCAAAAATTTTTAATTTCAAATTTTTTTTCAAAAAGAATCTTACTGCTAATATTATCGTTGATAAAAACATACTGAATCCAAATCCACCCATACATCCAAACAATAAAAATGTTTTTATTACACTATTATCAGCTAATGGCTGGATAGTACTTACTAAACCATAAATTATAAATCCAGAAATAAATGTAGAAGCTGTTACTGCTAAATACTCTATTCTTGATTTTCTGTTCATAATATTTCCTCACATATGTTTTAATAATTATCAGTTTTATTTCTCCAGTATATTAAGATAAATGGGCGACCAATGGTCGCCCCTACAAATTCACATCCTGATACTCATCGTGAATTCAGCTGCAAATTTGTACAGTTGATACCCGATATGTCCTGTGCGGTCGCACACTATTCTTCATCTTCTGCCGGTTCATCAACAGCATTTTCCGCTTCGCTTTGTTCTGCAGCACTGTTTAAAGCATCCTGTCTGATTTCTTCTTCAGTTGGATGTTCAACCTCCTGAGTTTCTGCTTCATCGTCATGTTCGGCACGGGTAAATGATACAACCTTACTGTCATCGGTTACTCTCATAACCTTAACACCTGCAGCATATCTTCCCATAACTCTTACATCTGAACAGCGGATTCTGATAACGATACCGTCATTTGAAATCATGATTGCATCATCTGTTTCATCAACAACCTTGATTCCGCATACATAACCGTTTTTCTCGCTTACAGAATAGTTTTTAAGACCGAAGCCGCCTCTGTTCTGAACCTTGTATGCGTCAAGAGCAGTTCTTCTGCCGTAGCCCTTTTCGGTAATTGTAAGGAGAGTTGCACCCTCTCGCATTCTTGCCATTGACACAACTGCATCATCATTACGGAGCTTTATTGCTTTAACACCATGGGCAGAACGTGAAAGTGCCCTCATCTTGTTTTCTGCAATTCTTATTGCCATACCATTTCTTGTTGCAATAAAGAGTTCTGAATCGCCGCTTGTCATTCTTACACCTGCGATTTCATCGCCCTCATCAAGACCAATGGCAATAAGACCGTTTTTACGTACATTTTTATATGCAGGAAGTGCTGTTCTCTTGATTTTACCGTTTCTTGTTACCATTACGATATATTTACCTTCGTCAAAATCCGAAGTTCTTATCATAGCGGCAATCTTTTCCCCTTCCTCGAGCGGTAAAAGATTTACGGCATTTACACCTCTTGATGACTTTGAACCCTCCGGCACTTCATAGCACTTGAGCTTGTACATAATACCCTTATTTGTAATAAACAGAATATTATCATGTGTTGAGCAGATGAACATTTCTTCAACGAAATCTTCTTCTCTCTGCTTCATGCCCTGAACACCACGACCGCCTCTGTTTTGTGTTTTATAGGTATCAAGAGTCATTCTCTTGATGTAACCCTTGTTTGTATATGTTACAACACAGTCTTCAACAGGAATAAGGTCTTCAATATCAACTTCGCCGCTTACTGTTTCAATCTGAGTTTTTCTGTCATCACTGAACTTTCTTCTGATTTCTGCAAGTTCTTCACGGATAATACCGTGAATTTTGCTTTCATCAGCAAGAATTTCTTCCATTTCCTTGATTTTCTTATGGAGTTCTTCAAGTTCGTCCTCAAGCTTCTGTCTTTCAAGACCTGTCAGCTTACCAAGAGTCATCTGAACAATAGCGTCTGCCTGTACTTCAGTAAGCGCAAATCTTTCCTGCAATCTCTGCTTTGAATGCGGAATATTATCAGAAGTTTTACAAATTTCAACAACCTCATCAATATTGTCGGTTGCGATGCATAAGCCCTCTAAAATATGCGCTCTTGCCTTAGCCTTTTTAAGCTCGAATTCAGTTCTTCTTCTGATAACCTCAACCTGAAACTTGATATATTCCTGAATACACTGCTTGAGAGTCAGTACCTTCGGCTCACCGTTTACAAGTGCAATCATAATAACGCCGACTGTATCCTGAAGCTGTGTATAAGAGAAAAGCTTATTGAGAACTATCTGCGGAATTGCGTCCTTTTTAAGCTCGACAACAATTCGCATACCTTCTCTGCCCGATTCATCACGGATAAAGTGTATACCCTCAATTCTCTTTTCCTTTGCAAGATTTGCCATTGATTCAACAAGTCTTGATTTATTAACCATATAAGGAATTTCATGGATTATAATGCACTGTCTGCCCTTGATTTCCTCAATAGTTGTATTTGCTCTGAGTGTAATTTTACCTCTGCCTGTACCATAAGCCGCACGGATACCTGCTCTGCCCATAATAATACCGCCGGTAGGGAAGTCAGGGCCTTTGACAAACTCCATGATTTCATCAAGAGTAGCGTCAGGATTTTCCATAACAAGGTCGATAGCGTCAATAATTTCGCCTAAATTATGCGGCGGAATATTTGTAGCCATACCAACGGCAATACCAACAGAACCGTTTACAAGAAGATTCGGAAAACGGCTTGGCAGAACAACAGGTTCTTTAAGCTTATCGTCATAGTTTGTTGTATACGGGATAGTATCCTTTTCTATGTCAGTCAGCATTTCGCCTGCCATTTTTGACATTCTTGCTTCTGTATATCGGTAAGCAGCGGCAGGGTCGCCGTCAATATTACCGAAGTTTCCGTGACCGTCAATCAACGGATAACGAAGTGAAAACTTCTGAGCAAGACGAACAAGTGCATCATAAACCGATGCGTCACCATGCGGATGATATTTACCAAGCACTTCACCGACAGTGTAGGCACATTTTCTGTATGGCTTGTCATAAGTATTCTTTGATTCGTTCATCGTATAGATGATACGTCTGTGTACAGGCTTTAAACCATCTCTTACATCCGGCAAAGCTCTTGCAACTATAACTGACATTGAATATTCAAGGAAGGATTTTCTCATTTCCTTGTCAATGTCGACATTGATAACCTTTGAATTATCATCAAACATTTTTAAACTCCCTTTCGAATCAGGAAAATCAATTTTAATGCTTTAAAATTGGGATGCTTATGGGCGTTGCACCCTTTCGTTTTTTACCGTCACCCAAAACGGTTTTTATTTATCAGCTTCGCAGACAAATTTGCTTCCTATTCTGTCAACAAAATAAAGGGCAAATTTACTTATTTCTTCATCTGTAAATATACTTTTCGGAATAACATAAAACATTGATTTTTTTATATATATTATAAAAAATCTGCTTCTTTCCGTTACAAGAAGGCTGCTGTTTATATATATTTCAGATTTCTGAATTTCTTCAGTTTTACTTACTTCGCCGAAAACTTCTTCATATTCTTCTGGCTCTCTGTCCTCATCAACCGGCTCCAAAACAGTTCCTACAACCATTTTGTCCGGATAAACATCAAAAGTGTAAAAATCATTTTCAATGCCTTTTATTGATTCAAGAAGATTTTTTTTAATTTTTTTCGGATTAAACCAGTTTACTGCTGCAAGGGCAAGGCATGCCAAAACCAGAACATAACCGAGCGTACCGGAATTTCCAATCGCAATATTCACAATATTGCCTATCGCAACAATTAACAGTAATATACTCATAATTGCATTTCTCGGATAAATATATTTTTTCTGAAATACAGTATAGGCTTCCTCAAACATATCAAAAGGAACCGAATAACGCTTTGTTTCGAATATTCTTTCTTCCTTTTCATCATTTTCGGATTCTTCATAAATTTCCGAAGCTTTATCGTATTCCTCGTTTAAATTTTCTTCTGCATTATTGATTTTATTTTCTTCCATAAAAATCCTTTCAAATCAGATGTCAAGATTCTGAACATATTTTGCGTTTGTTTCAATAAATTCTCTTCTTGGTGCTACCTTGTCACCCATAAGAATTGTAAAGGTTTCATCCGCTTTCACTGCGTCTTCCATCTCAACTCTTATCATGGTTCTTGTACTCGGATCCATTGTAGTCTCCCAGAGCTGCTCCGGATCCATTTCACCAAGACCCTTATAACGCTGTACTTCCGGCTTTGTACCGTTTTCGCTTGTAAGTTCTTCTATATATCTGTCTCTTTCATCATCAGAAAATGCGTATTTGAATTTTTTTCCTCTGAACACCTTGAAAAGAGGCGGCTGTGCAATATAAATATTGCCGTTTGTAATAAGAGGACGCATAAATCTGAAGAAAAACGTAAGGAGAAGTGTTCTGATATGAGAACCGTCCACATCGGCATCGGCCATGATAATAACTTTACCGTAACGAAGCTTTGAAATATCAAAATCTTCTCCTATACCTGTGCCAAGAGCTGTAATAACAGGCATAAGCTTATCATTTCCGTAAACCTTGTCAATACGGGTCTTTTCAACATTAAGCATTTTACCCCACAAAGGAAGAATAGCCTGATAGCGTCTGTCTCTGCCATCCTTTGCAGAGCCTCCCGCAGAGTCACCCTCGACGATATATATTTCAGTAAAATCTATATCACGTTCAGAGCAATCGGCAAGCTTTCCCGGAAGTGAAGCGTTTTCCATAGCCGATTTTCTTCTTGCAGTTTCCCTTGCTTTTTTTGCTGCTTCCCTTGCACGCTGGGCAGCCATTGATTTCTCAAAAATTGCTTTTGCTTCGGCAGGATTTTCCTCAAGGTAATTCATAAGCTTTTCCATTACCATTTTTTCGATAAAGCCCTTAACCTCAGGATTTCCCAGTCTGCCCTTTGTCTGTCCCTCAAATTCACATTCTGTAAGCTTTACAGAAATAATTGCAGTCATACCCTCTCTTACGTCATCACCAAGAAGCTTTTCTCCTTCTTTTAAGAGATTGAACTTTTTTCCATACTCGTTGATTACCTTTGTAAGGGCGTTTTTAAAACCTGTTTCGTGTGAACCGCCGTCTGTAGTATGAATATTATTTGCAAATGACAGAATAAGCTCGTTATAACTGTCATTATACTGCATTGCAATTTCAGCAAATGAATCATCCTGTGTGCCTGAAACATAAATAACCTTTTCTGTAAGCGCTTCAAGCCCCTTTGTATTGTGGATATGTTCAACAAACTGTCTGATACCGCCTTCGTAATGTAGAGTTTCAGTTCTTTCTTCCTCATCTGTTCTTTTATCAGAAAAGACAATCTTTATACCAGCATTCAGGAAAGCCTGTTCTCTTAAACGTTTAAGCAAAACCTCGTAATCATAATGGGTATCTTCGAAAATTTCACCATCTGCCTTAAACATTACAGATGTTCCTGTTTCGGTTGTATCACCGGTAATTTCAAGCTGCTTTTCATAATTACCACGTTCAAAACGCTGGAAATGAATATGCTCGCCGTCTTTTACAGTAAGCTCAAGCCATTCGGAAAGCGCATTTACAACCGACGCACCTACACCATGCAGACCGCCTGAAACCTTGTATCCGCCGCCTCCGAATTTACCGCCTGCATGAAGAATTGTATAAACAACCGTTGCAGCGGAAATTCCTTCTGTAGGATGAATACCCGTAGGAATACCACGTCCGTTATCAGAAACTCTGATAATATCGCCGTCAAGTATTTCAACCTTAATTTCAGAACAAAAGCCTGCAAGTGCTTCATCTATTGAGTTATCCACAATTTCGTAAACCAGATGATGCAGTCCTCTCGGTCCTGTAGAACCAATATACATACCCGGACGCTTACGAACAGCTTCAAGTCCTTCAAGCACCTGTATCTGATTTTCATCATAATTCTGATTTGCTGACATTTATTCTTCCTCCTTATTACTTTTTCTCAAAAAGTAATCAAAAAACATTATCCCTTACATTGCCCGCTCTTTTACGCAGCGTAGCAACAGAAATCTGAGAAATATAAATTATTTCTTTTCCTTTTTCCATGCAGACTATAAAGCTTTTAGGCATTTCAAATGAAACATTCACAACACGCTTTTCCTTTGATGCTTTTTCAAGTATTTTTGAGGTGTTTTTTCCTGTTGTAGTATTTTCAATGTCAAAAATTCCGATAATATTCTTTGAATTTACCACAACATCATTTCCAAGATGGATAAACATTACTTCACCTCTTAAACAAGCGTTTTTCCGTTTTCGATTTTAAAAACCTTTCCTTCTGCAAGTCCTGCGATGGAATTTTCGTTGCAGGTTGTAATAAACACCTGCATATTTTTTATTATTTCAAAAACAAGCCTCTGCCTGTTTTCATCAAGCTCTCCCATAACATCGTCAAGCAGTATTACAGGCGCTTCCTTTTTATTTTTATAATAAATCTCTGCCTGTGAAAGCTTCATTACAAGCGCAGCTGTTTTTTTCTGCCCCTGCGAGCCGAAGTCCCTGATATTCATTCCGTTTATTTTTACCGAAATATCATCCCTGTGTGCTCCGCATAATGTATAGCCAAGCCTTATTTCATCTTCAATATTCTTTTCAAGCTTTCTGTAATATTTCAGAAAGGCATTATCATCATTTTCATCTATTTCCGGATTTACTCCGTAAACATTTGAATTATATTCAACCGAAAGCTTTTCCTTGTCTCTGGTTATCATGCTGTAAAGCCTTTCACAGGTTGAAGCAAATTTTTTCATATAATTATTTCGTTTTACTGACAAAGCCGAACCAATTGCCGCTACCTGTCTGTCCCATACATTGAGAAGCTCTTTCGGCTGCTGACCTGAAGCTATTGACTTCAGAAGGCTGTTACGGTGGTTTATAAGAAGCTCGTAGCGTCTTACAATATCCAGTCCGCTTGTATTAAGCTGACAAAAACACAAATCAATAAAGCTTCTGCGTTTTTCAGGACTGCCTTTTATTATTTCAATATCATCCGGAGTAAAAATAACAGCCTTGAATGAATTGAAAAGCTCATTTGTTCCTTTAAGCGGAACACCGTTAAGCTTTATATTTTTGGATTTCACATTATCCCTTGCCATGCTGTAGGAAACCGACTGGGTTCTTCTTTCATCATTGAATTTTACAGCTATTTCCATACGCTGCTTATCAATGCCGATATAATCCTTTTCTCTGGAACCACGAAAGCTTCGGCAGCCTGTCATAAGCCATATGCTTTCAAGGAGATTTGTTTTTCCCTGAGCGTTCATACCGGTAATAACATTATATTCCGGATGCGGCTCTATAAAAACATCCTCAAGATTTTTAAAGCCGTCTGACATAATAGCTGTAATATACATCAGTTTACTTTTACCACATATTCACCGGCAGAAACCATATCACCGCTCCGGATTTTTTTTCCTCTCATTGTGCAGACTTCTCCGTTTACCTGAACCTCACCCTGCTGTATAAGTTCCTTTGCAAAGCCGCCGGTATCACAAAGTCCGGAAAATTTCAAAAGCTGGTCAAGCTTTATAAACTCTGTTTTTATACTTACCTCGATAACCTCTTTCATATATTTTCCTTTCACACAAAGCCTTATTATCAGCCTCTGAGCTGTACCGGCATTACAATAAATGTAAAATGCTCACCATCACAAGGTATAATTTTAACTGCTCTGTTGGGGCCGCTCATCTGAATTTTAACCTTGTCAGTATCACATGCACGCAGAGCGTCAAGCAGGAATTTATTGTTAAATCCTATGACTGTATTTTCACCCTTTATGTCAGCACTTATACTGTCATCGAGTCTGCCTATTGCCGTTTTACATTCAATGCTCATAGCGCTGTTTTCAAATTTGCATTTAACAGGAGCTTTGTTCTTTTCATTCAAAAGAAGTGAACATCTTTCAAGACAGTGAATTATATCACTCGTTTTCACTATAACCTCTGTTTTGTATTCAACAGGGATGCTTTTTTTGTAATTATGAAATTCACCTTCAAGAAGTCTTGTAAAAATTCTGTATCCGTTAATATCAAAAAGAACATGCTTTGTATTAACATAAATACTGCACTGCTTGTCTTCTTCCTCAGTTAAAAGACCTGACGCTTCTTTAAGTGCCTTTGAAGGAACTACAAAATATTTTTTGTCACTGTAGTCTATATGTTCATTTCTTATCGCAAGCCTGAAGCCGTCAATAGCGACAATATTGATGGAATTATTATCAATGTCAAATAATTCACCTGTCATTATCGGCTTTGCATCATTTACCGATACGGCATAAACAGTCTGATTTATCATTGAACGCAAAACAAACTGATTTATAACTACCGGATCTTCCATATCTATTTCAGGAAGTGCAGGATATTCCTCCGCACCTATTGCTGAAATCTGATATTCAGCATTACCACCGGTTATTTTAAGATTTAAATTATCGTCAACCTCATAAGTAATCAGTTCCGAAGGCATTCTTCTTGTTATTTCACTAAATAATCTTGAATTAAGAATAATTTCTATATTGTCAGAAGATGTACATTCGATAAATGTTGTAATTCCGATTTCAAGGTCATAGCCGGTAAGCTCAAGAACTGAACCCTCAAGACGAAGCTTTATGCCTTCAAGCGCAGCAATTGTTGATTTAGGAGAAACTGCTTTTGAAACATTGCTTATTGCTGAAGTTATATCTTCCTTTTTACAGGTAAACTTTACTGACATACATTTGTCCTTTCTTGAATTTGAGAAAAATTAACTTTTAACAGATATATGAATTTCAGCCGCCATGTTATTTATATATATGAATATAATAATAATTAGTTTTATATAGTAGTAGTAGTAGGGGCTGTTAATTGTGTGAAAAAAAATGTAAACCCATATTTTTACGTGTTTTAAGCTGAAAAAGTTTTCAAAAAGCGGTATGTTGGAAAAATGTTGGTAAGTTGAATTGAAATTTTTGTTTTTGAAATGTTGAAAAATTGTGAGTTGAATGTTAAATTTATCTTGAAAAAACTGTGGAAATATTTTTTAGTTCCAACATTGTGTTAAAAAAGTTTTTTGTGAGACTGGTTGAAATTTTTTTGTTTGAAGGATAAACGTTGGAAAAATATGGATTTGTTTATCAACACTACTTTCAACATATTGTTGAAAGTAGTGTTGAATAGTGAGTAAAACTCTATAATAAAGAAGTTTTTATGCGTTACTGTGATCTCTTATATTCTTTATTGTATCATCCACAAGCTCTTTTAAATGAGCATCCTTTTTGATATTGTTTGTAACATTATTTACAGCATAAACAATAGTTGAGTGATCACGTCCGCCGAATTCTGTGCCAATAGATGCAAGCGGCATTTGTGTAATTTCCCTTACAACATATATAGCGACTTTTCTTGCTGTTGAAATCTGTGAGTTTCTCTTGTTGGAACGAATATCCTCCGGAGTTACACCATATACATTGGCAACCTCTGCAATTATTTTTTCAACTGTTATAGGCAGAGGCTGATCATCGTTTAAAATATCTCTGATAACACTCTGCGCCATGGAAATTGTCGGCTGGCTGCCTGCATAGTGATTTAGAGCCTTGAGTTTTTTTACCGCACCCTCAAGCTGTCTGATATTTGTTTTAATTTTATTTGCAATGAACTGCGATACATCATCCGGAATTTTAAGCTCCAAAAGCTCTGCCTTACGTTTTATAATTGCCATTCTTGTTTCAAAATCCGGTGTAGAAATATCGGCAATAAGTCCCGATTCAAATCTTGAACGTATTCTGTCCTCAAGGGTTTTGATAGCCTTCGGAGGACGGTCGGATGTCAGAACAATTTGTTTTCCGTCCTGATAAAGTGTATTGAATGTATGGAAGAATTCTTCCTGTGTACTTTCTTTTCCGGCGATAAACTGAATATCGTCAACTAAAAGAACATCTGCACTTCTGTATTTATTATGAAATTCAGCTGTACTTTTTGTATGAATAGCATTAATAATTTCGCTTGCAAATGTTTCACCGGTTACATAAACTATATTTAATTTATCGTTATTTTTTTTCATTTCTTTTGCAGTGGCAGTGATAAGGTGAGTTTTGCCAAGACCTGAAGGTCCCCATATAAATAATGGATTATATACATTGCCGCCGCCTTTTGCAACAGCTGTACATGCAGCGTATGCAAATTCATTCGACTTGCCTATTATAAAAGTTTCAAAGGTGTAATCATATTTTGCATATTCAAAGCTTTTTTCAAGCTGCTGCTGTTTTTCGTCAAGCTCATCAATATTTACCGGAGATGAAGCATTGCTGTCGTCCGGTATGCGGATTTCGATTTCAACATCAAATCCCAGAACTTCTTTGAAACCGTTTTTCAGAAGAGGGGAATAATTTGACATTACAACACTGCGCTGAAAATCGGAGTCCACCATAAATACAGCTTTATTACCTTCAAGCTTCAAGGGTTTTATAGTTTTTATCCATAATTTAAGTGCCGTTTCGCCGATGTCGCCAACTTCACGGCAATAATTAATGACATTGTTAAAAGCCTCTTCAAAGGAATTCATAATTTTTTTACCTCCGTATAAGTAAAAAGTATATACTTTCCACATTACAATTACAATTATAACTAGTATAACATAAAATGTTGAAAAGTGCAAGCGTTATAAAAAATAAAATATTGTATTATAAATAAAAAAGTATTCATTGTTTTTTTCTCTTTGTTTAAATCATATAAAATATTTATTGTGTTTTTGTGAAAAACTCTAAAATAATAATTACAGAGCTAAAAAAATGATTACAATAAGCTTAAAATAAAAAAAATCCGAAAAAATTTCTTAAAAATACTTGACATTATCCAAAAGAGAATGTATAATAATTGGGTGAAATGCATTTTATGGGAAAAATGTATCTTAATGAAATAATACGCTGTTTCAGCGTTTGTTTAGTAGTTGTAAAGTAAGGAGGAGAAAAAATGAAAAGAACATATCAGCCTAAGAAAATTCACAGAAAGAAGGAACATGGTTTCCGTAAGAGAATGTCTACTTCCAACGGAAGAAAGGTTCTTGCTCGCAGAAGAGCTAAGGGCAGAGCAAGACTCACTCACTAATTAAAGACAGACCACAGTTTTTGTGGTCTTTTGTTTTAAGTATCAGAAATTATTGCATTCTTTTGAAAATTAGTGTATAATTTAATTTGTGAAGAACAGGAATTTTCTGCTAGGTCAGTAGATAAGAAATAGTTATGCTTTATACAAAAACGATAAATAAAAATAAAACTTTTTTATTTATATATAAAAAAGGAAAATGTATAGTCAACCGTAATGTTGTAATTTATGTCAGGAAAAACAACAAACCTTATAATAATCTGGGGATTACTGCCGGAAAAAAGGTAGGTAACGCTGTTGCAAGAAACAGAGCAAAGCGTATTATAAGACAGGCTTACAGGGAAAATGAAATAAATATGCCTGTAGGTATTGATATTGTTATTGTTGCCAGAAGTTCTGCTGCAAAAATCAAAAGTAATATTTTGAGTGATTATTTAAGAAAAAAAGGAATAAAAGAAATAAAATCTGCGGTTTTCGGGGAAGAAATATGAAATATATTTTTATGATTTTTATTAAATTTTATAAAAAATGTATTTCTCCGCTTTTTCCGCCTTGCTGTAAGTATCATCCTACATGCTCTACGTATGCATTTGAGGCGTTCAGACGTCATGGTTTTTTTAAAGGATTTATCCTTGCTTCATGGAGGATATTGAGATGCAATCCTTGGAGCATGGGAGGAATTGATTATGTTCCTGAAGAATTTCATATATTAAGGTTCAAAAAAAATGAGAAAATAAATAAAGATAGGAGTTAGAATTTTGGGTTTTATAAGTGAATTGCTCGGCTATCCGCTGGGATGGATAATGTGGATAATTTACAGATTTGTAAGCGATTACGGTATTGCGATTATTGTTTTCACATTCCTTACAAAGCTTGCTCTTTTTCCGACAGGATATAAACAGCAGCTTAGCTCTGTACGTATGCAGGCATTAAATCCAAAGCTTGCAAATTTAAGAAAACAGTATGCAAACAACAGAGAAAAGCTTGCGCAGGAGCAGCAAAAGCTTTATGCCGAGGAAGGCGTAAATCCTATGGGAAGCTGTCTGCCTCTCATTGTTACTATGATAATTCTTTATGGTATTCTTGATGTTGTATATCGACCTCTTACCCATATCCTTAGAATTAAAGATGATGTAATTACCAAGATGCAGGAAATTATCATAAAGACCAAGGAATGGGGAATAAGTGCTGACGATATGAAAAGCCGTCCTGAGCTTACTATTTTGCAGCAGGTAAAGGAAAACAGTCAGACATTTATTGATAACGGCGTTTCAAGTGAAACAGTTCAGCAGATTACTGATTTTAAAAATACTTTCCTTGGTATTGACCTTGGACAGGTTCCCTCGATTAAACCGGAAGTATGGGACAGTGCAGCAATTGCACTTATAATGATTCCGATTTTCTCATGTCTTGTTCAGTTTGCATATTCGTTATATACACAGTATAAGTCAAAGCAGATGAATCCTGAAATGCAGGGTGCCGGTGCAATGAAGATAATGATGCTCATTATGCCTTTATTCTCACTATGGCTTGCTTTCCAGGTTCCTGCCGGTGTAGGTTTTTACTGGATATGGTCGTCGGTATTCTCGTTTATCCAGTCATTTGCACTTTATGCATATTTTACTCCGAAGCGTGTAGAAGCAATTAATGCAAAGCTTAAAGAGAAAACTAAAAATAAAAAGCCGGGATTTATGCAGAAAATGCTTGATCAGCAGGCACAGCTTAATCAGCAGGCAAAGGATGCACAGAGTGCAGGCCGTGTTGATTACAATGCTGAAACTGAAAAAATGTCAAAATCAGAAAAAAACAAGTATAACAGAGAACTCATCAAGGAAGCAAGAAAGCGTATGGCTGAAAAATACGGCGAAGAATATACAGATGATGAGAATGACAATGATTAATTACATTGCTTTAAATTTAAAGCAATGCAAAAGGAGAGTTAGAAATGAAGAAGAATGAAATTTTCAGCGGAAGATCCATTGATGAAGCAAAAGTAAAAGCAGTTGAAAGCTTTGGCGTTTCAGAAGAAAAAATCACATTTACCGTTATTGAAGATGTAAAAACAGGACTTTTTGGAAGAATCAAATCAGAAGCAAAGGTTCAGGCAGAATATGAACAGCCTGAAGAAGTTAATCAGACTGTTTCAGCAGTACAGACTGAAACAATCAGTAATGAAAATTCAGAAGAAGTAAGTGAAATAAAAGACATTCCGGCTGAAAAGCTTGAAATATGTAAAAGCTTTATTGAGAAGATTTTATCCAATATGGAAATTGAATCGGATGTAAATGTACAGGTAAAGGACGGCGGAATTTTAGCCGATATTGACAGCAGAGGTTCCGGTGCGGTAATCGGCAGACGTGGTGAAACTCTTGATGCGCTTCAGTATTTATGCTCGCTTGTTGTTAATAAGGGTGAAGGAGATTATGTAAGAATTACCCTTGACAGCTGCGGATACCGTGATAAAAGAGCTGAAACTCTTAAAAATCTTGCTGAAAAAATAGGAAACAAGGTTTTGAAATCAGGAAGATCTGTTGTTCTTGAACCGATGAATCCATATGAGAGAAGAATAATTCATTCAACTGTCGTTAAGATTGAAGGAGTAAACTCAAAATCAATCGGTGAAGAACCTTACAGAAAGGTTGTGATTGCTTCTGATAATCCAAGAAGAAACGGAAGAAACAGAAGAAGTCATGACGGCGGTAAAAGACCATACAGAGAACCTCGTTCACTTGACCTTAAAACAAGCTTTGAAAAGGATTATAAAAAACCAAAGCCGGAAGATGATATTAATGCCGGACTTTACGGAAAGATTGAACTTTAAGATTTAAGGCGGCAGTTTTGCCGCCTTTTTTGTAAGAAAAATAATGCTTATAATTTAAGCGCAGATTGGAGAAATATATGTCAACAATTGCGGCAATAGCAACTCCTGATGCAGTGGGCGGAATTTCGGTAATAAGAATTTCAGGAGACAAAGCAACAGATGTTGCTGACAGGATTTTTAAAGGTAATAAAAAACCATCGGATATGGATGGTTATACCTGTAGCTATGGTTATATAAATGATGAAAACAGTTGCCATGTAGATGATGTTGTACTTACTGTTTTTAAAGCGCCAAGGTCTTATACCGGTGAGGATGTAGTTGAAATATCCTGTCACGGCGGAAGATTTATAACAAAGAAAATTTTAAGAATTGTCCTTAAAAACGGAGCAGAAGCTGCGATGGCAGGGGAGTTTACAAAACGTGCTTTTTTAAATGGGAAACTTTCGCTTACACAGGCGGAAGCAGTAATGGATGTTATTTCGTCAAGCGGTGAAAGTCAGTTAAGATATGCAAATGCCCTGAAGGAAGGTTCGGTGTTTCGTCGTATAAGCTGTATAAAGAATTCACTTGTGGAAATTCTTGGTAACCTTGCGGCATGGGCAGATTTTCCGGAGGAGGATGTTCCGAAGGTTGATCCTGTTGTTTTGGAAGGGCAGATAGACAGAGTGGTAAATGATATAACCAAAACAATAGAAACCTATGATTATGGAAGAATTATCCGTGAGGGGATTAAAACTGTTATTTGTGGTAAGCCGAATGTTGGAAAATCAACCCTTATGAATTGCCTCAGCGGTTATCAGAGAAGTATTGTTACAGATATTGCCGGAACAACAAGAGATGTAATTGAAGAAAATGTCAGACTTGGTGATCTTACTTTATGTCTTTCGGATACTGCCGGCATACGCAGCACAGATGATGTAATTGAAAGTATGGGCGTTGATATTGCTTATAAAAAAATTGATGAAGCCGATTTAATTCTTGCTGTATTTGATTGTACATCGGAACTTGATGAAAAAGAAAAAGATTTAATAAATAAAATATATAACAAAAACACGGTTATTATAATAAACAAAATTGACGAAACATCAAGGATTGATAAAAAGTATCTGACTGATAAGTTTAAGCATATTATTGAAATATCAGCGAAAAATGAGGAAGGAACTGAAAAGCTTGTTTCAGTACTTGAAGCAATGTTTATTTCAAATAAATCTGACGCTGATGAGGGTATCATTGCAAATGAAAGACAGAAAATGTGTCTTGAAAAGGCTTATAATAACATAATAGAAGCAAAAGATGCTTTAAATAATGGTGCAATGCTTGATGCAGTTACAGTTTGTCTTGATATGGCTGCTGAAAATTTAATGGAGCTTACCGGAGAAAAAGCGTCTGAAACTGTTGTTAATGACGTTTTTTCAAGATTTTGCGTTGGAAAATAAATTATAATGTTCCACGTGGAACATTATTTATATATGATTGGAGAATTTTATGAGTTACTCAATGGGAAATTTTGATGTAGCAGTTATTGGTGGAGGACATGCTGGAGTGGAAGCAGCATTAAGTGCTGCAAGACTTGGATGCAAAACTGTCCTTTTTACAATTTCTCTTGACCAGATTGCAAACTTACCATGTAATCCCTCAATCGGAGGTACAGCAAAGGGACATCTTGTAAGAGAAATTGACGCACTTGGCGGAGAAATGGGGAAGGCTGCCGATAAATGCTTTATACAAAGCAGAATGCTTAATAAAGGGAAAGGCCCGGCAGTACACAGTTTAAGAGTTCAGGCAGACAGAACCCGTTATCATGAATACATGAAAAAAGCCTGTGAAAATCAAGAAAACCTTTTTGTGAAGCAGGCAGAGGTTACAGAACTTTTAACTGAAAATAAATCAATTACAGGAATAAGAACAAAGCTTGGCGCAGAATACAAAGTAAAAGCAGTAATTATTGCAACAGGAACATATTTAAAAGGTAAGATTCATGTTGGTGAGCAGTCTTACGAAAGCGGACCTGACAGTGCACTTCCTGCAACACTTTTATCGCAAAGCCTTATAGAAAATGGAATTGAAATAAGAAGATTTAAAACAGGAACACCTTGCCGTGTACATAAAAGAAGTATTAATTTTGATGTTATACAAAGGCAGGATGGTGATGATGATATTGTTCCGTTTTCATTTGAAACTGAAAAGGATAACCTTGAAAATATTGTTTCATGTTACATCAGTTACACGAATGCTGAGACACATAAGGTTATACTTGATAATCTTCACAGGTCACCATTATATTCAGGAAGAATAGAAGGTGTTGGTCCGAGATATTGTCCTTCAATTGAAGATAAAATAGTACGTTTTGCAGATAAGGAAAGACATCAGCTTTTTATAGAACCGATGGGACTTGATACAGATGAGTATTATCTTCAGGGAATGTCATCATCACTTCCGGAAGATGTTCAGCTTGAGTTTCTCCGCACAATAAAGGGTCTTGAGAATGTTGAGATTATGCGTCCGGCATACGCAATAGAATATGATTGCTGTGACCCTGTTCAGATGAAGCCGACACTTGAGTTTCGTGCAATATCAGGACTTTACGGCGCAGGACAGTTTAACGGAAGCTCCGGTTATGAAGAAGCAGCCGCACAGGGACTTGTTGCCGGAATAAATGCTGCAAGAAAAATCAACGGTCAGAGTGAATTGATACTTGACAGAGCGAGTTCGTATATAGGTACACTTATTGATGACCTTGTTACAAAGGGATGTGCTGACCCATACAGAATGATGACGTCAAGAAGTGAATACAGACTTGTACTTCGTCAGGATAATGCAGACCAGAGATTAACACCGATAGGTTATGAAATTGGACTCATTTCAAAAGAGAGATTTGAAAAACTTAAAATAAAGGTTTCACAGGTAGAAAAAGAAATAAAGCGTATAAAGCATCTTAATATTGCACCTTCTGAAGAATTAAACGAATTTTTGAAAGAAAATGGCACAGCGCCTTTATCAACGGGATGTAAACTTGCTGATCTGATAAAGCGTCCACAGCTTGGCTATGACATGCTTGACAGATTTGATGTAAACCGACCTTTATATGAGAATGATGTAAGGGAACAGGTTGAGGTTCAGATTAAGTATGAGGGATACATTCCAAAACAGTTGGAACAGATAGAAAATATGCGTAAAATGGAATCCAAGATGCTTCCGGAAGATTTCGATTATAATAATATTTATGGATTAAGATTAGAAGCGATAGAAAAACTTAATAAGCAGCAGCCACGCAACATAGGTCAGGCTTCAAGAATTTCAGGTGTATCACCTGCGGATGTATCTGTACTTATGGTATGGCTTGAACAGCAAAGGAGGGAAAAAAATGAACTTTCAACAGGCTGAAAGGATGTTTGTGGAAAATGGACTTGAATACAGTAAAATTCTTCATGAAAAGCTCGAAATATACAATGATTTTCTTATAGAGTACAATAAAAAAGTAAATTTAACGGCAATTACTGAACCGGAACAAGTATGGTTAAAACATTTTATTGATAGTATACTTTTTGCAAAATATGTAGAAATTCCTGATAATGCGTCAATTATAGATGTCGGAACAGGTGCAGGATTTCCGTCAGTACCATTAAAACTATACAGAAATGATATTAAGCTTACATTGCTGGACAGTCTTAATAAAAGGATCGTATTTCTGAATGAACTTTCAACAAAGCTTAGTATTGATGTTGAAACTTTTCATTCTCGTGCTGAAGATGCTGCTAAAAATGAAAATTTACGTGAAAAATTTGATTTTGCAACTGCAAGAGCGGTGGCAGCGATGCCTGTTTTGTGCGAATATTGTATGGGTTTTGTAAAAAAAGGAGGCAAATTTGTAGCAATGAAGGGTGTAAATGAGGACATTTCATCTTTTAAAAAAGCAGCTTCAGTAATGGGCGGAGATAAAATAACAGAAACTAAATATATGCTCGGTGGAACTGACGGAAGAAAAATTTTTATTATAAATAAAATATCGCATACTCCAATAAAATACCCCAGAAACAGCGGTCAGATAAAGAATAAACCTCTTTAAAAACGAAATAAAATGCTGATAATTCCTCTTTTATATAAAATAAAAGGGGAATTTTTGTATGGAAATTATTTCCCTTTAGCGTTAAAATTAATATATAACATTAAAAGAAAGGAAGTAATAAAATATGCCGGCATTTTTAAATTTTGCAAAGGAAAAGGAAAGGGAAAAGGAGGAAAATAAGGTTTTACAGATTCCTGTTTCGGAAATTGTACCGAATCCGCATCAGCCACGAACTGAATTCGATTATTCTGACATAACATCTCTTGCGGAAAGTATATGTCAGAATGGGATTTTACAGCCATTATCTGTCAGAAAGGTTGATAAGGGTTATGAACTGATTGCAGGTGAAAGAAGATTGCGTGCTGCAAAGCTTGTGAAGCTTAAATATGTTCCATGTATTGTTCTCAACATATCTGAAAGGACAAGTGCAATATTGGCACTTGTTGAAAATATTCAGCGACAGGATTTATCCTTTTTTGATGAAGCAAATGCAATTGAAAAACTTATTTCCTATTACGGAATGACACAGGAGGATGCAGCAATAAAGCTCGGAAAGGCACAGTCAACAATAGCGAATAAATTAAGAATATTAAAGCTGTCGGATGAGGAAAAAGAACTGATAATTAAATTTAATCTCACAGAACGTCACGCAAGGGCAATGCTCAGACTTGCAAACAAAGAAGAAAGAATGGTGATACTTGAAAAAGTAATAAAGTATAATCTTAATGTGGAACGTACAGAACAGGCAATTGATGAATATATAGGAAAGGCAAAGGAAAAATTAAGCTATAAAAAGCGAAGCAAGGTATTTCAGAATGTGAAAATTTTTGTGAATACTATTAATAAGGCAGTAGAAACGATGAAAGCGGCAGGAATACCGGCAGATTCCAAAAAGGTTCAGAATGAAGATTACATAGAATATATCGTTAAAATTCCTATTATGGATAATAAGAAGCTTTTTTAAGCTTCTTATTTTTTAATAATGTTCCACGTGGAACATTATTAAAAAATATTTATTCATAGTCCTTTACATACTCCGAAAAAAGTGGTATAATTGAAAGGTAGAGAAAAAAGGAGATGAAAAAAGGATGGGAAAGATTTATGCTGTTGCTAATCAGAAAGGCGGCGTTGGTAAATCAACAACGGTAGTCAATCTGGCAGCATATTTAGGCTCAAGAGGTGAAAGGGTGCTGTGTATAGATATTGATGCACAGGGAAACTGCACAACAGGTTTGGGAATAAAGAAAAAAACTGTTGAGTATTCATCCTATGACGTTTTGATAGGTCAGGTTCGTATACAGGATGCAATTCTGCGTACAAACTTTAAAAATGTAAGTGTTATTCCGGCTACTTCAGCTCTTGCAGGTGGAGAAATCGAAATGATAGAAATTGATGACAGAATGAACAGGCTGAAAATGCAGCTTCTTACATGTCGTCTTGATTATGATTATGTTTTTATAGATTGTCCGCCGTCCCTTAGTCTTATGACTATAAACGGACTTGTTGCATGTGATAAGGTAATCGTTCCGATGCAGGCCGAGTTTTTTGCACTTGAGGGTCTGACACAGCTTCTCGATACTATTAAAATTATAAAGACAAAATATAATCCTTCGCTTGATATAGAAGGAATACTATTTACAATGTTTGACCCACGCCTTAATTTGAGTGGACAGGTTGTAGAGGAAGTTGAAAAGCATTTGCCGGGAAAGGTATTCAGTACAAAGATACCAAGAAACGTAAGACTTTCAGAAGCACCGAGTTACGGTCAGCCGGTAATGTACTATGATAAAAATTCGAAGGGTGCTGAAAGCTATGAGCTTTTGGGACTTGAGATATTAAATGAACAGGCACCTGTAAAAACAGAAAAAAAAGGACTGTTCAAAAGAAAAAAATAATTGGAAGGTGAACAAATGGCAAGAAAGGGAGGACTTGGAAACGGGCTTAGTGCTTTGTTTGATGATAATAAAACAGAAGGAAGTCCGGCGCAGACACTGCGTATTTCCGAAATTGAACCAAACAGAGATCAGCCGAGAAAGAATTTTGACGATGAATCAATATCAGTACTTGCAGATTCGATAAAGCAGCATGGCGTGTTGCAGCCGCTTCTTGTAAGACCATATGGCAGCGGTTATCAGATTGTAGCCGGTGAAAGAAGATGGAGAGCTGCAAGAATGCTTGGACTTTCAGAAGTTCCGGTTCAGGTTAAGGAATTATCTGACATTGAAACAATGCAGATTGCCCTTATTGAAAATCTTCAGCGTGAAAACTTAAATCCTATCGAAGAAGCAAAGGGTTATAACGAGCTTATTGAAAATTATGATATGACTCAGGAAGAAGTTGCAAAAACTGTAGGACGTTCACGTTCAGCAGTATCAAATTCGATGAGGCTTCTTTCACTTCCTGATGAAGTACTGGAAATGCTTGAAAAGGGAGATATTTCTGTCGGACACGGAAAGGCGCTGCTTTCATTTGATGATGAAGAAAAAATGCTTGAAGCTGCAAGAAAGGCGGCAGAAGGAAAGCTGAATGTAAGAGCACTTGAAAAAATGGCAAACGAAGAAGAAAAGGAAAAGCCGGTTTCTAATGAGCGTGTCGACAGCTATTTTAAAGAAATGGAAATAAGCCTTAATGATACTCTTGGCAGAAAAGTTAAGGTTGAATATGGAAAAAATAAGGGAGCGCTTATTTTAGAGTTTTACGATAAGGATGATTTATCGGAACTTGCAAAAAAATTATCAGAATAAATTAAAGTAAAGGAAGTAAAATAATGCTTGATATTAAAATTATTAGAGAAAATCCGGATAAGGTAAAGGCTGCATTAAAAACAAGAAATGCTGATTATGACAGCTACATTGATGAAATTCTCGAAATTGATGAGAAAAGAAGAAAAATTTCAACTGAAACAGATGCTTTAAAAGCAGAACAGAACAAGGTTTCAAAGCAGATTCCTGTAATGAAGAAAAATGGTGAAAATACAGATGCTGTAATGGCTGAAATGAAAGAAATATCTGAAAAGATTAAGGAAGCCAATGCAGTTATAAGTGAACTTGAAGCGAAACAGAAGGATACACTTCTTTGTATTCCTAACATTCCATCTGAAACAACTCCGATTGGTAAGGATGACAGTGACAATGTTGAAATCAGAAAATGGGGTGAACCTTCAAAGTTTGATTTTGAACCGCTTGCACACTGGGATATCGGTAAAAATCTCGGTATACTTGACCCTGAAACAGCTGCAAAAGTAACAGGTGCAAGATTCCATTTCTATAAGGGTCTTGGTGCGAGACTTGAAAGAGCTGTTATCAGCTATTTCCTTAACACACACACTGAAAACGGTTATACAGAAATTATGCCTCCATACATGGTTAACCGTGCATCAATGACAGGTACAGGTCAGCTTCCTAAGTTTGAAGAAGATGCTTTCAGAGTTGCAAATAATGATTATTTCCTTATTCCTACCGCTGAAGTGCCTGTAACAAATATTCACAGAGATGAAATACTTTCAGCTGACCAGCTTCCAATAAGCTACTGTGCTTATTCAGCATGTTTCAGAGCAGAGGCAGGAAGTGCAGGACGTGACCAGAGAGGTCTTATCCGTCAGCACCAGTTTAACAAGGTTGAACTTGTTAAGTTTGCAAATCCGGAAAACTCATATGAAGAACTTGAAAAGCTTACTAATGATGCTGAAAGAGTACTTCAGGGACTTGGACTTCCATACAGAGTTGTGGCACTTTCATCAGGTGATATTGGTTTTTCAAGTGCTAAAACTTATGATATAGAAGTATGGATGCCTTCATACAACAGATATGTTGAAATCTCAAGCTGTTCAAACTTTGTTGACTATCAGGCAAGACGTGCAGCAATCAGATTTAAAAATAATCCTAAGGATAAGGCACAGTTTGTTCATACTCTCAATGGCTCAGGTGTTGCAGTAGGCAGGACTGTTGCAGCTATTCTTGAAAACTTCCAGAATGCTGATGGCAGTGTAACAATACCGGAAGCTCTTGTACCATTTATGGGAACTGATAAAATTAAATAAAAAATATCCATACTTAAACCATAAATTTGGTTTAAGTATGGAATTATTATGGTTAGCGTTGACTAATTAAAAAAATGATGCTATAATGTAATCAATAAATGAAAATCTGTGAGGGAGTAGTTGGCGAAATATCGTGGCAAATCAACATCATGGCTTAAAAAACCTGGTTTGTCTTAAATAACGAGACTCACGTATTGCTTTTTTAGGCTGTACGTGTGTCTTTTTTAGTATTCGGGTACAGCAAATAAAAGCTGTACCCGATTTATATTTATAATATTTATTATAGAAAGGATTGATATTATGTTTATTGAAATTAATGGAATTAAAAAAGGCTTTGGTGAAGGTGAAAGCAGAGTAGAAGTACTCAAAGGAATTGACCTTGAATTACAAAAAGGAGAATTTTGTGTACTTCTTGGACCATCAGGTTCGGGTAAATCAACACTTCTTAATATCATCGGAGGAATAGACAATCCTGACAGCGGTTATATTTCTGTAAACGGCGAAAAGACTGCTGATATGAATGAAAAAAATCTTACTATTTACAGAAGAAAACATCTTGGTTATATTTTTCAGATGTATAATCTGATTCCGAATCTTAATATAAAGGAAAATATTGAAGTTGGAGCTTATCTGAGTGACAATCCTCTTGATGTTGATGAAATACTTAATATACTTGGTTTATACGAGCATCGTCACAAGCTTCCGAATCAGCTTTCGGGCGGTCAGCAGCAGAGAACAGCAATCGGAAGGGCAGTAGTTAAAAATCCGGATATACTTCTTTGTGATGAACCTACAGGTGCGCTTGATTATAATACATCCAAGGAGATATTGAAGCTTATAGAGGATATTAATAAAAAATACGGAAATACAGTCATAATGGTAACTCATAACGACGCCATAAAGGATATGGCGGACAGAGTTGTAAAGCTTCGTGATGGAATGATTCGCAAGAATTATGTTAACGAAACTAAAATTTCCGCTACAGAGCTTGACTGGTGATTTCTGAAATATAAAAAAAATTAAAGGAGATGCTGAAGATGAAAAATCCTCTTGTAAAAAGACTTCCCAAGGAATTAAAATCAGAGCTTGGAAAATATATTGTTCTCTTTGTTTTTATAACAGGTATGATTGCACTTGTTTCAGGTTATCTTGTTGCAGGTGAAAGTATGATTACCGCCTATAATGAAAGCTTTGACAAGTATAATATTGAAGATGGTAATTTTGAAAGTTTTCAACAACTTGATGATGATATGTTGAAAACCCTCGAAGCCGACAGTACAGAAATTTATGAAAATTTCTACATAGAAGAAGAAATTGAAAGTAATGAAAGTACACTCAGAATTTTTTCAGAACGTGACCAGATTAATAAAGTTTGTATGATGGAAGGTGTGCTTCCGGAAAATGCAAATCAAATTGCTATAGACAGGGTTTATGCGAAAAACAATGAAATATCTGTTGGTGATACAATGGTTATTGATGAGAGAGAATTTGAGGTTACAGGTCTGGTTGCACTTTCAGATTACTCAACTCTTTATCAGAATCCATCTGATATGATGTTTGATGCCATTAAATTTGGTGTTGCAGTTATGACAGATGAAGGATTTGAAAGCTTTAACGACAGTAATATTCACTACAGTTATTCGTGGACTTATAATAATCCACCTGCTGATGATATAGAAGCTAAGGAAATGTCAGAGGATTTCCTTGAAGTTTTAAGTTCAAATGTTATGCTTAATAATTATCTGCCTGCATTTTCAAATCAGGCTATTCAGATGGCAGGAGATGATATGGGCGGAGACACACAGATGATGGCGGTTCTTCTTTACATGATGATGGCGATTATAGCATTTATTTTCGCAATCACAACAAGCAATACCATTATGAAAGAATCATCTGTAATAGGAACGCTTCGTGCGTCGGGTTACACAAAAGGGGAGCTTATAAGGCATTATATGACAATGCCGATGATTATTACAGTTTTATCCGCTATTGCCGGTAATATTCTGGGTTACACAGCACTTAAGGAATTTGCAATAGGAATGTATTACAACAGTTTTAGTCTTACAACATATAAGACGCTCTGGAATGCAGATGCTTTTGTAATGACAAGTGTAATTCCGTTGATAATGATGTTTCTTATAAATCTCTTTATTCTTGTTAAGAAAATGAAATTATCACCACTTAAATTTATCAGACGTGATCTCAGCACCAGAAAAAAGAAAAAAGCTTTTAAACTTAATACTAAAATAAATATTTTAACAAGATTTAGGTTGAGAGTAATATTCCAGAATATGCCGAATTATATTACGATTATTGTAGGAATATTATTTGCAAATGTAATTCTCTTGTTCGGCTGTGGGCTTGAACCATTGATTGAACATTACAGTGATGAAATTACAGCCAATATGATTTCAGAATATCAGTATATATTAAAAGCACCGCTTGAAACAGAAAATCCTGATGCTGAAAAATTCTATGCAAATAGTTTAAAGGTTACTGAAAAATCAGAAGAGGGCGTATCAGTTTATGGAATAGTGCCTGACAGCCGTTATGTTGACCTTGATTTAAATTCAGAGGGTGTTTATATATCCAATGCTTACAGCGAAAAATACGGCATAAATGAAGGTGATATAGTAAAACTCAAGGGCAGTTATGATGATACTGAGTATAGCTTTAAAGTAAATGGAGTATATTATTATCCATCAGCAATTTCTGTATTTATGTCTGAAAACAATTTCTGTGAAACATTTGATATTGGCAGTACTGAATTTTCAGGATATTTTTCAGATACTGAAATAACAGATATTGACAAAATGTATATTGCAACTGAAATAACAGAGGACGATCTTACAAAGACTTCCAGACAAATGAAAAATTCATTTAATGGTATGGGTGGACTTCTTTCAGCATTTGGTATAATTATATTTATGCTGATTATTTACATGCTTTCAAAGATTATCATTGAAAAGAATGCTCAGTCTGTGTCAATGACAAAGATTTTAGGTTATTCCAACAAGGAGATAAACAGCCTTTATATAATGACAACCTCTATTGTTGTTATTGCATCATTAATACTTACAATGCCGCTTGTAAGTCTGCTTATAGATAAGGTTATGGATGTAGCATTGTCAGGATATGCAGGCTACTTGCCATTCTATGTTCCATTCAGCGTCTATATAAAAATGGCTGTACTTGGAATAGTATCATATGCCGTAATTGCGTATATGCAGATGAGAAGAGTAAAGAAAATTCCGCTTGATATTGCACTTAAGAATGTTGAATAAATTTAAATATTGTAATGTAAAATAACGTCCTGATTTTCAGGACGTTACAGACTGTAGAAAAACCTCAATATTAAATTTTGTGCCGATTAAATCGGCAGATTTAAATTACAAAGGCAGATAGTAAGGGGACGCTTTTTCTTGCAAAGCGTCCCCTCTTGAAAAACAGCCCACCGGGCTGTTTTATCAATTCACCCCTCGTAAATGCGCCTTCGATAGGGGATTTTCGCTCACTGCGGTGAGCGACCAAAGGCTCTGCCGAGTGCCGAAGGCATGCAGAGCAGATTCCGCCAGCATTTTTGAAAAATTGCTGGACCAAAAAACTTTTGGTTTGAAATTCCAAAAACGACTTTTTCGACAAACTGTAACGTCCTGATTTTCAGGACGTTATTTTTTTACGCAAGTCCGAAGCTTATGGACAGTGCAGTATCAATCTTTGTCATTGAACCATTATCAAGCTCCCCCATGCGTTCCTTTAGGCGCTTTTTATCAATAGTTCTTATCTGCTCAAGCAGCACAACGCTGTCCTTTGATAATCCGCATCCGTCTGCGCTCAGTTCAATATGTGTCGGAAGCTTTGCTTTTTCCTTCTGACTGGTTATAGCTGCTGCGATAACCGTTGGGCTGTGACGGTTGCCTACATCATTCTGAACAATAAGTACAGGTCTTATTCCGCCCTGCTCCGAGCCGACAACAGGGCTTAAATCGGCATAGTAAATTTCTCCTCGTTTAACTGACATAACATACTCCATTCTATAGTCTGATAATACTAATCGTTTTCTTCTGAAAATATCATTGCCTTAATTTCTGGCATTTATACTTACGAAGCCGGAAGCTTCAATAAAATCCATATATTGACATTATATTATTTTTTTATCTGTCAAGTGAATTTATGTTTTTTTAAAGAATTTTTATAAAGGTATTTTCTTTTTCGAAAAAATCTGATATAATAAAATTGTATATATTATTTTTTGGAGAAATTTATGAACAAATATAAAAATCTGATGCTCAATACGATGATTCTTGCTGTCGGAACATTCGGCTCGAAAATACTTGCAATGTTCCTTACAAGGCTTTATACCACTTATATGGGTGCGGACATACTTGGTACAAAGGAGCTTATTGAAACAACTGCTAATTTTCTGATTCCTATTTTTACCTTTGCAATTTCCGAATCTGTAATAAGATATGGTCTTGATAAGGATTTTGATAATAAGCAGGTCTTTTCAACTGCCATGTCAGTGCAGTTCTTCGGTATGATAATTATGGTACTTTTATCACCGATACTTTCTGTTATACCATTTATAAAAGGGTACACTACGCTTCTTGTAATTTATGTTATTGTATCGTCTTTGCGTCAGACATGTTCACTTTTTGTGCGTTCAATCGGTCACATGAAGCTTTATGCCGCTGACGGTATTTTAGCTACTCTATCCCTGTTTTTATTTAATATTTTCTTTATATCATATCTTGACCTCGGACTTAAAGGCTTTATGTTCTCAATTATTGCCTCTGACCTTTGCTCTGTAATTTTTATTTCACTTACAACAAAGCTCTGGAAATACTTCAGTATCAAAGCCGCTGACAAGGACATCACAAGAATAATGCTTCGTTTTTCAATCCCGATGATTCCTACATCAATTATGTGGATTATTACAGGCTTTTCCGACAGAATATTTATAAAATATCTTCCGGGTCCTGAAGGTGAGGTAGGCGACACGGCGGCCGGACTTTACACAGCCGCTTCAAGACTTCCGAACTTAATTTCAATGGTTTCGACAGTATTTTTCCAGGCATGGAATATGTCCTCAATTTCTGAATACGGTTCAAAGGGAATCGGTAAATTTTACGAAAAAGTATTTGGCGCATATCAGTCGGTTATGTTTATAGCTTCCGCAGGAATTATTATTCTGGTTGAACCTCTGTCAAGAATTCTTTTAAATTATAACAAGCACCCTGAGTATGCTCTTGCTGTAAACTATACTCCTGTTTTGATTCTTTCTGTCCTTATGATGTGCTTCAACATGTTTCTCAGCAGTGTTTATACAGCTGCCGAAAAAACAAAAAACTCATTCTGGACAAGTCTTATTGTTACGGTACTGAATATAATCTTAAATGTATTCCTTATCAGATACTACGGAGTTCACGGTGCTGTTGCAACAACCTTTGTAAGCTATATTGTATGCTACATTATCAGAATCATTGACACAAGAAGATATATCTATTTTAAAGTAAACCATATCTACACGGCAGTTAATATAGTTTCACTTCTGGTTCTTGCTGTTTTACAGGTAATTCTGCCTGACAGCAAAACTATCTATCTGATTTTAATTGCACTTTTTATTGTTGCAATAAATTTTCGTGCAGTTATTTCCACTGCCAAAAATATTCTTTCAAGAAAGAAAGGATAAACCATGAAAATACTGTTATGCTTTATTACGGTTTTTTTTATATTTCTGATTTATGTATGGGCTGAAAATAAAATGCTTATTGTCAGAAAATATAAAATCAGCCTTAATAAAAATTCCGGTGAGAATCTGAGAATTGTTCAGATTTCCGATTTGCACAAAAAGAAATATCCACAGAATTGGAACAGGCTCTATACCAAAATAAAATCACTTTCTCCGGATTTTATCATCATTTCAGGTGATCTTGTTTCACGTAACCAGACAGAGTTTGAATATACAGGAAAGCTTATTGAAAGACTTTGCAGTATCTGTCCTGTTTTTTACGCAAAGGGAAATCATGAACTTGATTTATCTTCTGAAAATATGTCAAAGCTTCGTGAAATTGTAATAAGAAATGGTGCTGTATTTCTGGAAAATCAAAAATTTCAATTTAAGAAGAATAATACTGCACTCAATATTTACGGAGCAGACCTGAAAAATTCTGTTTATACAAATAATGAAGGCGGATACAGTAATCTTGAAGAATATCATGCAAATGGGCTTCAGGAAATTTTCGGAGAGCCTCAAAGTCTATCATTGCTTATAGCTCATAATCCTTTTTTCTTCAGTGAATATTCAAAGTGGGGTGCAGATGTTACCTTTTCGGGACATGTACATGCAGGAATTGTTAACACACCATTCGGAGGCTTGCTTTCACCGGAAAGAAAATTCTTCCCGAAATATACAAAGGGCATCTATGAAAACAATGGAAAGAAAATGGTTGTTTCCGCCGGCATAGGTAAGCTGCGCATTTTTAATCCTTCTGAAATTTTGTATCTTGAACTTGAGATATAAAAACACTATGCATATTATTTTTCTTAAATAATATAGGGGTAAAAACATTGACACATCATGTAAAAACATGATATAATAAGATGTTAAACAATTTTTTTAAGGAGTTAATACGGTTATGAGTAACACAAATAGCTACGAAAGTCCGTTCTGTACAAGATATGCAAGCGAGGAAATGCAGTATATCTTCTCAGCAGACAAAAAATTCACAACCTGGAGACGTCTTTGGGTAGCACTTGCAAGAGCTGAAATGAAGCTTGGTCTTCCTGTGACACAGGAACAGGTTTCAGAGCTTGAAGCCAATATTGATAATATTGACTACGAAACAGCAGCTGAAAGAGAAAAGCAGGTTCGTCATGATGTTATGGCGCATGTTTATACATACGGTAAGGCCTGCCCTAAAGCAGCCGGCATCATACATCTTGGTGCAACATCATGCTATGTAGGCGACAACACAGATGTAATCATTATGAAGGATGCTCTCAAAGTTATCCGCAGAAAGCTTATTAATGTTATCGCTCAGCTTTCTGATTTCGCAATGAATTACAAGGACATGCCATGTCTTGCATACACTCATCTTCAGCCGGCACAGCTTACAACTGTAGGCAAGAGAGCTACACTCTGGACAAACGAACTTCTTTACGATTTAAAGGAAATCGAACGCAGAATTTCCGACCTCCAGCTTCTTGGCTCCAAGGGTACAACAGGTACACAGGCATCATTTATGGAACTTTTTGAAGGTGATACCGATAAAATCAAAAAGCTTGAAAAGATGATTGCCGAGGAAATGGGCTTTGAAAGCTGTGTTCCTGTTTCGGGACAGACATATTCAAGAAAGGTTGACTCATTTGTAGTTAACGCCTTAGCAGGTATTGCACAGTCATGCAGTAAGTTTTCACACGATATGAGAATTTTACAGTCATTCAAGGAAATGGAAGAACCTTTTGAAAAGAGCCAGATTGGTTCAAGTGCAATGGCTTATAAGAGAAACCCTATGAGATGTGAAAGAATTACTTCTCTTTCAAGATACCTTATGATTGACGTATTAAATCCTGCTTTTACATCTGGTACACAGTGGTTTGAAAGAACTCTTGATGACTCTGCAAACAAGAGAATATCTGTTGCAGAAGCATTCCTTGCATGTGACTCTATCCTAAATATTATGATTAACGTTACAAGCGGTATGGTAGTTTACCCTAAAATTGTAAGAAAAAGAGTTATGGCAGAGCTTCCGTTCATGGCAACTGAAAATATTATGATGGACGCTGTTAAAAAAGGCGGAAACAGACAGGAACTTCATGAAAAAATCAGAGAATATTCAATGGAAGCAGGTAAACAGGTTAAGCAGGAAGGTCTTGAAAACGACCTTTGCGAAAGAATCTTAAACGATCCTATGTTTATGATAACAAAAGAAGAAATGGATGCAATCATGAATCCTGAAAACTTCACCGGAAGAAGCTCACAGCAGGTTGAAGAATTTGTTCAGGAATTTGTAAAGCCAATTCTTGACGCAAACAAGGATATTCTCAACGAAAAATTTGAGATGAAAAACTAATGTGAAATTTATGAAAAAATCAGTCCTTCTATTGACAATTTTGTAAAATAATAATATAATAAATATGATTGCCAATATTTATAAAATTGATTTTTTCAGTATTATTTTAAATCAAAGCTTGGCAGGCTTTTTCAGCTAAGCTTTATAATAAATTATTTTAGGAGGCTAAAACGTGAAACAAACAAAGAAACCTGTATTTTTCATTGTCTTTGCGCTTATAATTGCCTTCGCCGCATCAGTTATCTTTGGTTTCAGTACTCAGTACGGTGATGTAAAAACAACTTACATTAAGAGTGTTCAGGACATTCGTCTGGGTGTTGATATTCAGGGCGGTGTCGATGTAACATTTGTACCTGCTGACGGCGTGGACGCAACTACTGAGCAGCTTGATTCTGTTACAGAAGTTATTGAGCAGAGACTTACTTCACTCAACATCAATGACTATGAGGTTTATGAAGATGACGCAAATGACAGAGTAATCGTAAGATTCCCATGGCAGGCAGGCGAAGAAGATTTTGACCCTGAGGCTGCTGTAAAGGAACTTGGTGAAACAGCGGTACTTTCATTCAGAATAGGTACGGGAACAAATGAGGACGGCACACCGGCCGGCGATATCGTACTTCAGGGAAATGATATCGAAAACGCAGAACCTATGAGACAGGAAAATCAAGACGGTACTTTTTCCTATGTCGTTTCTCTTGAGCTTACCGACCAGGCTGCCGAAGTATTCTCAACAGTAACATCAACAATGGCAGGAACCGGTGAAGCAATTTCAATCTGGATGGACGATGAAATGATTTCCGCACCGACAGTAAACGAAGCTATTACAGGCGGTCAGGCTGTTATTTCAGGTGATTTTTCTGCTGAAAGTGCAAAAAGCCTTGCAGATAAAATCAATGCAGGTGCACTTCCTTTCAATCTTGAAACATCAAGCTTCAAGACAATATCACCTACACTCGGTACAGGTGCTCTCGAAGCCATGATTATAAGCGCTATTATCGCTTTCGCATTCATTTTCGTTTATATGCTTGTTCTTTACAAAATTCCTGGCTTTGTTGCTTCAATTGCTATTATCGGTCAGGTTGCAGTAACACTTGCATGTATTTCAGGATGGTTCGGCTTTAACGAAAGCTCAACTCTTACAATACCGGGTATTGCAGGTATTATTCTTGCAGTTGGTATGGGGGTTGACGCAAACATTATTACCGGCGAACGTATAAAAGAAGAGCTTAACTCCGGAAAGAGTCTTGATACTGCACTCCGTGCAGGATATAAGAGAGCATTTTCTTCAATCCTTGACGGAAACCTTACAAGCCTTATTGTTGCTGTAATCCTTATGGCTGCATTCGGCACACCTGACAGCTTCCTTGCAAGCTGGCTTAACAAGCTTCTGAGCCTGTTCGGTATCGGAGCAACAACAGAAGGTGTTATCTACTCATTCGGATTTACACTTCTTGTAGGTACAATCTTAAACTTTGTAATGGGCGTATTCGCTTCAAGACTTATGGTTACTTCACTTTCAAGATTCAAGTTCCTAAGAAACAAGAAATTCTATGGAGGTGCAAGCAATGAATAAAAAACAATTTGATTTTGTCGGAAGAAAAAAGCTCTGGTTTACAATTTCACTTGTACTTATAGTAGCTATTGCAGTTTTTTCTGTAGTCAGAGGGGTTGAAATTGCTCTTGAATTCAAGGGCGGTACTATTGTTTCATATTCCTATGAAGGCGATGCAAATATAAAGGACCTCCAGTCTGATATTGAAGATTTCCTCAAAACTCCTGTTACTATTCAGGAAGGTGAAAACTTCAGCAGTAATACAAACAGCTTTTCCATCTCTTTCAGTAATGAAAACGGGCTTTCAGCAGATATGCAGAGCGGTCTTACTGATCTTTTAACTGAAAAACTTCCGGATAACAATGTTGAACTTCTTGACTCAAACGATGTAAATCCTACATCCGGTCACGAATTCTTTATTAAGTGCATTATCGTTTCTGTTCTTGCAGCAGTTCTGATTATTCTTTATATTGCTTTCAGATTCAAGAAAATCAGCGGCTGGTCAGCAGGTGTATGTGCGGTTATCAGCCTTATTCATAACCTCATATTTGTATTCGGTGCATTTGTTATTATGGGTTATGAAATCAACTCAAACTTTGTTGCGGTAATTCTTACTATTCTCGGTTACTCTGTAAATGACACTATTGTTGTTTACGACCGTATCAGAGAAAACAAGGCTATTTTACCAAAGTCAACTTCTATTTCAGAGCTTGTAAATATCAGTACAAACCAGTCACTCAGACGTTCTATCAGAACTTCTATAACAACTGTTTCAACAATGGTTATTGTTACTGTTGTAGCTTATATTTACGGCGTAAGCTCAATTTTAAGCTTCTCAATTCCTATTATTGTGGGAATGATTGCCGGTACTTATGCCAGCCTTTGTATCGCTTCACCGCTTTGGGTTTGGTGGAATGAAAAAAGAGCAGCTTCAAAAAAGAAAAAATAAATTCTATAAATGTAAAATAAAATGCGTTATCACTTTTATTGTGATAACGCATTTTTTGTTCATTTGATTGTATATAAAAAGTAGAGAAAAATAAAATGCTAAACATAAATTTTGTTATCCTATAATTTAAAACGGCGGTTAAAAACCGCCGTTTCAGACTGTAGAAAAACCTCAATATTAAATTTTGTGCCGATTAAATCGGCAGATTTAAATTACAAAGGCAGATAGTAAGGGGACGCTTTTTCTTGCAAAGCGTCCCCTCTTGAAAAACAGCCCACCGGGCTGTTTTGTCAATTCACCCCTCGTAAATGCGCCGCTGAGGCAAGGCATTTCGCCGTCTGCGG
>SVNU01000128.1 GCA_015066715.1 Ruminococcus sp.
CTCTCATCAGAAAGCTTTATTATTATATCATGTATATCCCCTTTTGTCAACGGGTTTTTGCATTTTTTTGCACTTTTGGAAGAAAATGCAGTTTTTGTGACTTTTTTTGGCGGTTTGTGGGCGTTTTGCACATTTCGGCAACCAACAACATAAAATGTAAGAATATCTATTCTCTTTCTGCAGCGATATTGTTCTAAAACTTTATTTATCTTTATAATAGTATCTGTATTTGTAACACAGAATAATCTACAAACAAACAACTCACAAATATTAATGGTTTCCGGGTTATATTTTCCCCTCTTAGCACATATATTTTTAACAGCAATAATAAATAAGGAGAGAAAAAAATGAACGCAGAAGAAAAAAACTTCAAAAATCAGCATAATATAATAATGGAAAACCGAAACAGTCTTACTCTTTCAGGAGTAACGGATGTTGACAGTTTTGACGAACGCACCATTTCTCTATATACCCAGCTTGGGGAGCTTATTATCCGCGGGCGTGACCTTCATATAAACTCCATGAGCGTTGAAACCGGAGATATGACCATTGACGGTGATATATGGGCGCTGAATTACGGTGATAAAGACAAACGCAGTCAGACTTCGTTTTTGGGCAAACTCTTTCGATAGGCGGTGTACACTTGGAGGGACTTGAAAGTTTTTTCACAAGCGGTCAGCAGTTGAACTTGTTTTTGCTTTCCTGCCTTTTTGGTATACCTGTAGGTATAGTCTATGATATTTTCAGAGCATTCCGAATAGTTTTCAGACACTGCAAAGCTGCTGTAATAATCGAGGATATAATATTTTTTATGTTATATGGAATATTTATAATGTGCTTTACAATCACCTTTGCCCGAAGCGAATTCCGCTTTTATTACTGTTTAGGAAATATTCTGGGATTCATTTTGTATTATGTCACAATTGGTCAGCTGGTATCCGGTTTTTTCAAAAAAACAGCCGAAGTTATAAAAAAGCGGCTGAATATACCGCTTAAAAAGTTTGTACTTATGTGTGGAAAATTTATAAACAAATTTGTTGGAAGTTTCCAAAATATTAAAAGTCGAAAAAAAAATAGAAAAATCCCTTGATTGATGATACCAGTTTGTTGTATAATAGAATACAGATATAAAATATAAAAAGAACAAAAGAAAGAACGTGAAAAATTTTGGCATCAAGCAGACTAAAGAGAATCAAAAAAAAAGGTGTTTTCACCATTGTCAGCGCACTGGTTATCATAGCGGTTATCATCGGCTGTTTAGTATCATTTATCATCACCCAGTCGAATTTGTCCGAAATGCAGTCAGAGCTTAAATCAATTCAGGAAAAGACCGAGGAGATTGAAGCAGAAAACGTTGAACTGCAGCGTATTCTTGAAGATGACGACATGAACGCCTACATGGAAAAGCTTGCAATCGAGGAAATGAACTATGCATATCCGAATGAAAGGCGTTATTACGACATATCAAGAAATTAATACAAAAAGGGGACAAAGAGAATTATGGAACTTGAGGTTGGCAAGGTTTACAACGGAAAGGTTAAAGGAATTGCACAGTACGGCGCATTTGTTGAAATCGAAGGTGCCGGAACAGGAATGGTGCATATTTCAGAAATAGCCAATACATTTGTAAAGGATGTAAAGGACTACATCACAGAAAATCAACAGGTAAAGGTAAAGGTTTTAAGCATTGAGGAAAATGGCAAAATAAGCCTTTCCATCAAGAAAGCGACAGACGAAAACAACGAGCAGATAAAGCTTGTAAAGCGTCAGGATCGCAAGCCAAAACCTAATATATGGGAACCAAAAAAGAAAACTCCTGTTTCAGAACTTGGCTTTGAGGAAATGCTTACAAGATTCAAGCAAAACAGCGAAGAAAAAATCTGTGCACTCAAAAGGAGCACTGAAAGAAAAAATGGTTCAAGAAGAAAATAGAACAATCACACAATCCGTTATTTTTCATAATATAATAATGAGCAGTTTTCTGCATCATTGTTAAGGCGGATTGGTGATATGTCAGATTTTATATACCCATTGAGCAGCCTCAGGGAAAACGAAGCAGGTATAGTGGTATCCCTGCGCAGCGGTGGTGTGCTCAGACGAAGATTTCAGGATATAGGTATTATAGAGGGAACTAAAATAAGCTGCATCGGCAAAAGTCCTTTCGGCGACCCGAAAGCATATATCATAAGAGGTGCTGTTATAGCACTTCGAAATACCGATGCAGAAAAAATAATGATAAAAAGTGCTGAATAAAAAGCAAAATAAATATTTCAGATACAGGCAAATTACCTTTCAAGGTATATTGTCTGTTTTTTTGCGGAGATAAAAATGGAAAAAACAAACGTAATGCGTATTCTCGACCAGAAAAAAATTGTATATAAAGCTCACTTTTACGACAACAGTGCAGTAAACGGGGTTGAAATTGCCGGCATGCTGGGTGAAAACCCCGGTCAGGTATTCAAAACGCTTGTAACTGTAGGAAAATCAGGAAAAAATTATGTTTTCATGATTCCGGTATGCGATGAACTGAATCTGAAAAAGGCTGCAAAAGCAGCAAATGAAAAATCAATTGAAATGATAAAGTCCAAGGAGCTTTTGCCCCTTACAGGATACATTCACGGCGGATGCTCTCCTGTCGGAATGAAAAAGCTTTTTCCAACATTTATCCACAGCGGTGTTGAAAACTGCGAAAAAATCTATTTCAGCGGTGGAAAAATCGGATGTCAGGTTGAAACAACCTTTGAATCCCTCAAGAAAATTGTTCCGATTAAAACTGCTGAACTGATTATGGAAAAATAATTCAAAAAACTTTATAAAAGATATTGCATTTTCGTTTTTTTTATGATATACTAATATTAAGTAGTATGATATAAAATAAATGGAGGAAGAAAAGAAATGAGTATACTTGAAATTATCGGCGGTGTTATGTTAATTTTAACCTGCATTCTTGCTATTATTCTTTGCCTTTTACAGGATTCAAAGCAGCAGCAGAATATGACATCAGCTATTACAGGCGGTGCAAACGATTCATTTTACGGTCAGAACGAAGGAAGAACAAAGGAAGCTATTTTCAGAAAGGTTACAAGAATTCTTCTTATTCTCTTTTTCGCATTGACTATTGCACTTAATCTCTACCTTGCTTTCAAAGGTTAATGGAATTTAATGGGCTTTGTCCCAACATGAATTGCCCTGTGACTGTAAATGGCTCACAGGGCATATTTTTTTAGAAAAGGATTGTAAGCTATGGCAAAAAGTAAAAAGAACAATAAGTCATCACGAAAAAATATTCAGAATACTCCCAAAAGAGCAGGGGACAAATTTTCTGTTGAGGGTTACAGAAACCGAATCATAACCTTTGTAAGAAAAAGCGGAAAAAAACCAATTTCACCAAAAGAGCTTGCCGCAAAATGCAGAAGTATAAGAGGCTGCGAAAGCAACTATAACCTTGCTGTATCCGAGCTTATTCAGGATGGAATAATCTGTCAGCGCAAAAGGGGATTTGTTTCGTGCGAAGCTCTGGGATTTTTCAAGGCTGAAATTGTACGTTTAAACCGTACCTTTGGCTTTATGAAACGCTGCGATAATGAAGAAGAAATATTTGTTCCGGGCAAATTCCTTTGCGGCGCTATGCCCGGAGACACTGTTCTTGCACATTATATTCCTTCACGTTCGGACGGACCTGAGGGAGAAGTACTGGATATACTAAAGGCCGCAGACTCAAAGCTTACAGGAATTATAATCGAAGAAGATGGTCAGAAGTTTTTCCTTGCCGATACAATGTCCAGAACCCCTGTAAAAATTGAAAACAGCGATATTCCATATAAAACAGGCGATAAGGTTATGGCTGAAATCTGTCGTGCCGGAAGAAGACACCGTGACCACAAAGTCAGAATTCTGTTCACCTTCGGCAGCGCACAGTCAGCACAGTGCTGCGCACAGGCACTCCTTGCGGTAAACGGAATAGAAACCGAGTTTGGCGAAGACGTTAAAAAGGAAGCGGCACGAATTGCAGCTGCCGGAGTATGGCCGGATGATTATAAGAACCGCCTTGACCTGCGCAAACTTCCGATTTTTACAATTGACAGTGCAGAATCAAAAGACCTTGATGATGCCGTTTCAATCGAAAGAACCGAAAACGGTTATATTCTCGGAGTTCACATTGCAGACGTTTCGCATTACGTAAAGGGTAATAGTCATCTTGACAAGTCTGCCCTCGACCGTGGAACAAGTATTTATTATGCTGATAAGGTTATCCCGATGCTTCCGAAGGAGCTTTCAAACGGAATATGCTCACTTAACCCGAATGAAGACAGGCTTACTTTTTCAGCAATAATGCATATTACAAAAAATGGCGAGCTTCAGGATTTTAAATTCTCTAAATCTGTTATCTGCTCAAAGGTTAAGGGTATTTACTCGGAAATAAATACAATTCTTGACAATACCGCATCCGATGAAATCAAAGAAAAGTATAAAGAACTGACTCCGTCCATTGAAATTATGAACGAGCTTGCAGACATAAGAATTGCAAACCGTAAAAAACGTGGTGCTCCGGAAATTGAAACCTCTGAAAGCAAGATTATTTTAAATGATGACCATATCTGTATTGATATAAAGCCAAGAACAAGAGGCAAATCCGAAATGATTATTGAAGAATTCATGCTTCTTGCAAACGAATCAGCCGCAAAGCTTGCAGCTGAAAAGGAAATCCCGTTTGTTTACAGAATACACGAAGAACCCGCACCGGAAAAAATCGAAACTCTTAAAGAAAGCCTTAATCGACTGAATGTACAGGTGCCGGTGTTCAGCTCCGTAAAACCCGTCCATCTTTCGGAAATACTGGAAAACGCAAAGGATAAGGAATGTTATCCTGTTGTAAATATGATAACACTCCGCTCAATGGCAAAAGCAAAATACGACACCGACCCTATAGGTCATTTCGGACTTGCACTTGATGACTATGCGCATTTCACCTCTCCAATCAGGCGTTATCCCGACCTTGCTATACACAGAATTTTATCTGATGTCATTGATAACGCTGATTCGGAATGGCTCTCAAAACGCTACAGCGGATTTGCCCAGAAGGCTTCTGAGCACTCAACAGCAATGGAAATCAGGGCAGCAAACATCGAGCGTGATTGTGAGGACTGCTATAAAGCCGAATATATGCAAAATCATATTGGCGATGAATTTGAGGGTATTATTTCAAGTGTAACTGATTTTGGTTTTTATGTGGAGCTTGAAAATACCGTTGAGGGTCTTGTTCATATAAATACACTTCCGGAAGGCTATTATGAATATGACGGTTATTTCTCAATCAAGGACGAATACAGTGACAGAGCTTTTTGCGCTGGTAACAAAGTAAAAATCATCTGTGCAAAAGCTGATGTAAACAGCGGAAAAATAGACTTTGAACTTGCATAAAGAATAGAAAGGGACAAAAAATGAAAAAAATTATTGCAGTATCTGCAGCATTGCTTTGCATGCTTTCATTTTCAGCATGTGATATTATAGAAAAGGCAGAACTTGAAAGCCCTGTTTCATCAGAAGCAGATATCAACGTAAACGCAGATAAGGAAGCGGATTCAGAAGCAGAAAAAAATGAGGCGGAAGAAGAAGACGCCGACGATGCCGATTTATCCGATTCAGAAGTAAATTCCGATGAAAATACACAGGAAAAATCCGATACCGATTCTGATACACCGGATATGCAGGACGAACAGGATTCGGATAAAAGCATAGAAGAAATTGGTCAGGAATTATTTGACAAAAGCTGTGAAACACAGTGGAAGTATCTGCTGGGCTGTCCATATGAAACAGATTATAACGATATGAACGGATACGCTGTCCGTATTGTCGGCATAAGCTCACTTGAAGAAATCGAAGCCGGATACTGTGAAGTTTTTGCAGAGCCAAGTGATGAGTTATATGAAAAATATTTTGAAGCCGACGGCGGTGTTTATTGCTATGACGGCGGACGAGGCTCAAATATTTCCTATGTAAGCACTGATCTTGTGCTTGAGCGCAGCGATGACGAAAAGGCAGTATTTACAGCTGTTTCACACTATGCTGACCCGCAGACAGGCGAGTCTGAAGAAGACGAGGAAAATAGCTTTGTAATTATTTATACTGACGGACAATGGAAAACTTCCGAATTTAAACTTCCATACTAAACTAAAACCGCACATCTGTGCGGTTTTAGTTTCAGTTTGTCGAAAAAGTCGTTTTTAGAATTTCAAACCAAAAGTTTTTTGGTCCAGCAATTTTTCAAAAATGCTGGCGGAATCCAAAGGCAGAGCCTTTGGTCGCTCACCGCAGTGAGCGAAA
>SVNU01000129.1 GCA_015066715.1 Ruminococcus sp.
CTTTCTTGTATTCTGCTTCGTATGTTCTTGGCTTGTTCATAAACTGACAACTCCTTACCGTTTTCTATTGTTTCTATTATAAATTTGGTGGATTAAAGTTGTCAAGTATTATTATACTATATCAATGCTTGAAAAAGCCGGTGACAAAATCGCCGATGTCGGAACGACACTGACCACTCATGTGACCGTTCCTGTTATGGCTGCCGGAACTGCCACTGTCAAGACCGCAGCAGACTTCGACTCCGCCATGAGCAAGGTCGCTGCTGTATCCGGTGCGACCGGTGATGAACTGGACGCACTCCGGGACAAGGCTCGTGAGATGGGCGCAAAGACCAAGTTCTCCGCTTCCGAGGCTGCTGATGCCATGAACTACATGGCGATGGCGGGTTGGAAAACCGGCGATATGCTGGAAGGTATCGAGGGCATCATGAACCTTGCTGCCGCTTCCGGCGAGGACTTGGCGACAACTTCGGATATTGTAACTGACGCTCTGACCGCTTTCGGCTTATCTGCTGCCGACAGCGGTCATTTTGCTGATGTGCTGGCGGCGGCATCGTCCAATGCAAACACGAACGTCAGCATGATGGGCGAAACCTTCAAATACTGTGCGCCTGTTGCGGGTTCTCTGGGATTCTCCTGCGAGGATACAGCGCAGGCAATTTGAGTATGAGATTCATGATATCCGTGAAGAATTTGAGACTAAGACTCATAGCCACAGTAATTTTTATCTTCTGAATCAGATAAAAGAAAATGATTTGCACACTCATGCCAATAAAGCAGTTCTTGATAACATAACTCAGACACATATTAACAGCTGGAACGGTGCTGTAAAGGCACTTGAAGGTGTAGAAGCGTTCCTGGCAACACTCGTGGAGGTGAACTAATGGCAATCTACAAATATCTTGAAGAAATCGATAAACAGAGGCGACAGCTTGCTGCTAATCTGAATACCAAAGGTGTAAAGGCAGATGAAGACGAAACCCTCAACTGCCTTGTACCTAAGGTTCTTCAGATTGAGAACAACACAGGTACAACGCCTAAGAGGAATCTTTTCCGTTACGGCATGCCTGACAAATACGGAGATACGATATTTACAGTATTTCAGAATGGCATTCAGAATCTGAACAGCTACATACGAAACGGAAAAAAGTTCTGCTGTGCTGATAATCAGTACACAATTTCCTACACTCAGGAGGATTTCAGCTGGGATGGGCATGTGTATACAGCGAGTACTGAGCCAATAAAGGTTGATGAGAATACGGCAATTGTAATGACGTACACTTCAGGAGTTACAGAAAAAGGCGAGATGTACCTTGTTCCCGCTGACGGTAAATCTGCTGATGATACAGTTCAGAATTATATTTACACATCGATATTTAACGGAAACAGATATAAGCAGAAGTTCTGGTGGCTTGACTGCAGTGAGTTCATTTCACATCTGATACCATGCAGAGTTCCTGCACCTGGTAATTATTATTTATGCTGGCTTGGAAGATCGGATAATACTCATCCGGTCATTTCAGATATAACAATCATTTTCTGAAGGAGGTGAAGCATTATGAAGGATTTCTGGACAATGACAAGAGTCTGCTTTTCAGCAATAGGAGGCTGGCTCGGATATTTTATGGGAGGCTGTGACGGATTAATGGTTGCACTTATCGTATTTGTAGTCGCAGACTACGCAACAGGGGTAATGTGTGCCATTGACAAGAAACTTTCCAGTGAAGCTGGCTTTAAGGGCATTTTCAGAAAAGTGATGATATTTATTCTTGTCGGCATGGCGCATATTCTTGACACTCAGGTAATAGGAGCCGGAAGTGTACTGCGTTCAGCAGTGATATTTTTCTACCTTTCAAACGAAGGGGTATCACTTCTTGAAAATGCAGCACATCTCGGACTTCCGATACCGGAAAAATTAAAAGAAACACTTGAACAGCTGCATCGCAGTAGAGATGAGGAGGAAAAGTAGTTATGATCTTAATAGCAGACAGAACATTTGACATGGGTGGAGTAAAGGTAAATGAATATCTTCTCACAGACCACAACACAAGAAACATTCCTCTGCCTTCTGTATCTATGGAAGGTCAGGTTATCGGTGTAACTATACATAATACTGACTGGATCACAACTGCAGCAGGCACAACTCCGGCTGAACAGTATACTCGTGCGACAGCTAACGGCAACATGGGTGATGTAAGAGTTCATTTCTACGTTGATGACACATGTGCGTGGCAGAATCTTCCGTTAAGCCTTTCCGGCTGGCATGCAGCTGACGGTGATGGTGACGGAAACCGCAAAACTATCGCAATTGAATGCATCATGGGTAAAGGTAATACAGACAGAGACAGCAAGTCCGAGGACAACGCTGCAAGACTTGCGGCTGCGCTTCTTAAACAGTTCGGTCTCGGTATTGACAGACTCTTTACTCATCAGCACTGGTACAGCAGAAAGTATTGTCCGGCGTATATTCTTCCGCATTGGAATGACTTCAAGAAGAAGGTTGAAGGTTACCTTAATGAAGGTACTGCTCAGGTACAAATCTATCGAGTAAGAAAAAGCTGGCCTGATGCCAAATCTCAGACAGGCGCATATGCTGTATACGATAACGGTGTAAGAGCCTGCAGTGAAGGTTACTCATTATTCGATTCAAACGGAACTGCAGTGTTTACAAAGAAGAAGGACTACACAGCAATCGCAAGGGAAGTAATTCAGGGAATGTGGGGGAATGGTGCTGAGAGAAAGACCAGACTTACAGCTGAAGGATATGACTATGAAGCGGTGCAGAATAAAGTTAATGAGATGTTAAGATAAAAACGATGCCCGGAGGAAGCTCAATAATTTTGAGTTTGCCTTCGGGCATTTTTTATTTAAAGAAAAATTTTAAGCAGTTCGGCAAACTGTTATTGTATGTTAAGTATCTTTATCGCAGGAAGCAACTTTTCTGTTAGCACCGATTATAATATTGTTAAAGAAAAAGCTAAAGAATAAAAAGTTGACAAAAGAAAATATGAAAAACAAAGAATTTAAAATAAAAATATCAGCTGATAACTTAGTATTTAAAAATAATGAAATTATATTTTCAAAAATATTCGAAATGCTAAATAGTGTAATCAGAGCTGATAAAACTACAATAATGAAACAGTTGTACTTTCCTTTATCACAACGTTTATTATAGATTTTCCAAAGAATTACGTGCAATAAAACACCAATTACTGAAACTGCACAGCATATTAAATAAATAACAAATCTATCGGGTGAAATATGATATGATACCTTGATTATATTATTTTCTGTGTTCCATTTTGTAACGTCATTTAAATAATATCCAAACTTTTTGAGTTTGATTTCTTTTGAAACTTTCAAGATATTTCCCTGATTATTTATAACGACAAATTTACATTTCCTGTATTTATTACAAAAGTCCATATATGCTTCTTCTCCATATGGACTATTGTATGCTGAATACAAATTATCTGGTAGAGATATATGTGCATCTGCCAAGTCGAAGTAATATACATTTGTTCCATTATAATGCATCAGCATACTACGATACCCAGCTTCATTATACCTTACTATCTCACTGTTTTTATTCATAGTCGGTAATCCTGAGTCACTACAATTGACAGATATATTATATTCTGTATAGAATTCATCACTTGTTTCAAGAGGTATCAGTATATCAATGTATTTGTTGTTAGTATCTTCGTCAGATAGCTTAACAAAAAAACTGCTATCCATAAATGCACATCCACTTAGCAAAAACATAATAGTAACTAACAGCATAATGAGCGTTAAATTTTTTATTTTTAAATTTCCTTTTTTCATTTTATACCTTATATTATAATTTTTAACTCTATAAAATCTCGATTTAAATCAATTATTACCTTCAATTATACCATAAACAAACATATTTTTCAATAAATATTTTCCCATACTCCTGTTTCAGCGGCATTAATAATCAGAAGGGGGTGATTTTCAACCTTTTCAGCATCAGTAATTTATAAAACAGCATTTTACTGTCATATATATTTTGAAAAGCTTCGTCAAATCAAGCTGCTTGTTTCCATTTAATAATAGAGACACATTTTCAGGAGGTAAAGATCATGGCAAAAGAAGAAATTGTACCGGTAGCACAGAAATATACGCTTACAATAACTGAAGCGTCAGCATATTTCAATATCGGAATCAAGAAATTACGTCATATTGCAGAAGAATATGCCGGAGAACTGAGTATCAGAAGCGGTTCTAAATATCTCATAATACGCACAAAATTTGAAGCGTTCCTTGCAAATACTTCTACGATCTGAAAAGATTTAGTTTGCCGTAAGTAGTTGATAATATCCTGTTACCGAGTAATATGGTACATGGGAAACACTACTAAGCTTCTACTACCAGACTACTAAGGAGGCGTGGCAATGAACGAAAAAGACATTATGACGCTCGCTGAAGCTATTGATTACTTTGAACTCAGCAGAAGAAAGTTTAGTGCGCTTTTAAAAAGCAGACATGACTTTGTAATTTACTACAGAAACCGTAAAATGATTATCAGAGTGCTGTTTCAGGCTTATCTGGAACAGCATCCGGAACTTAGGAGGTGCCGTAAATGGGTACGAGAGGGAAAATAAGACGAGATTCAAAACGCAGAGTGCTTCGTGCAGGTGAATCAGTAAGAGCAGACGGGAAGTATCAGTTCAAATATTACATTGAAGGAAAGCCGTATTTTGTATACAGCTGGAAACTTGAAAAGACCGACAAGCTCCCTGCAGGTAAGAAACCATGCCTTTCACTCAGAGAAATTGAAAAGCAGATAGGCTATGACATTGAAACGCAGGCTGATCCGCTCGCAAAAAGAATGACGGTTATGCAGCTGGTGGACAGATACCTGGCAACAAAGACAGGAGTAAAGTTTTCCACGCAGAACAACTACACATTTGTAAAGAACATTCTTGCAAAAGAATCGATAGGTGCAAAGAAAATATGCGATGTAAAGACTTCGGACGCAAAGCTGTTCCTGATTAAGCTGCAGAATGATGGGAAAGGGTACAGCACCGTAAAGACAGTACGAGGTGTACTGCGTCCGGCATTTCAGATGGCTGTGGATGATGACCTTATCAATAAAAATCCTTTTGGCTTTGAGCTTTCAGGTGTTGTTGTCAATGACAGCGTAACAAGGGAAGCAATTACAAAGGATGAAATGAGAAAATTCCTGAAATTCATTTACGATGATAACTGTTACAGCAAGTATTACGAGGCTGTGTACATATTGTTCCACACAGGACTCAGGGTTTCAGAGTTCTGCGGACTTACGATAAAGGATATAGACCTCGACAGGAAGATACTGAACATTGACCATCAGCTTCAGAGGACTTCCAATATGCAGTATGTTATTGAATCCACCAAGACAAAGGCAGGTACCAGGAAGATACCGATAACAAATGAAGTTGCAGAATGCTTCAGAAAAATAATCGAGAACAGAGAACCGCCAAGAGTTGAGAAGTTTATTGACGGATACAGCGGATTTCTGTTCTTTGACAGAAACGGAATGCCGCTTGTGGCTCTGCATTGGGAACACCGTTTCAGGCATATGCTTACCAGGTACAATGAGATTTACAGGAAGTGCCTTCCGAAAATTACTCCTCATGTATGCAGGCATACTTACTGTAGCATTCAGGCAAAATCAGGTATGAATCCGAAGACGCTTCAATACCTTATGGGGCATAGTGATATTGGTGTAACGCTTAATGTTTATACGCATTTAGGATTTGACGATGCTGCTGAAGAGATGGAGAGAATTCAGAAGGCTGAAGAAATCAGGGAGGAGATTGAAACGAAAGAGGAAGTTAAGCAGAGGATGTTCAAAGTAATATAATAGCAATGCCGGTTCTCGCAGAAATGTGGGGACCGGCATTTTTTTATTGAAATCCATACTATATTGTGATACAATAGATTTATGTGAGAAATGAATCCGAAATCCTTAGTAGTAAAACCCCCGATTTTTACTACAATTTTACTACTTATGGCGGCACACTTATGCCCCCAAATGCCCTCATTTGCCGACTAACCTACATAATTCTCAGAAAATACCAGCAAGGCAAAACGGGGCGTAAAGGGGCAAAACAGGGCATTTGAGGAAGGAATTTAGTGATGATTAGAATAATGTTTGAAATTGTCAATATTACTTGACAACTTTTTCTCCAAAAATTTTAAAAATAAAATTGTAGTGGCATAAATTTGTTCTGTAAATAGCTAACCTTTTGCAGTCAATAAGCTTTTATGCCGCGAAAG
>SVNU01000130.1 GCA_015066715.1 Ruminococcus sp.
CGCACTTTGTTTTCATCAAATATGTAAGGATAATGCTTCATAATATCCGAATCACCAAGAACTGCATAAAGCGGCTTGAAATCATCGTATGTAAGCTCACGGAGAATCAGTCTTTCTGTTTCAAGTATTATTTCTTTTTCCATAAGTTTTAGCTAAAATCAATTTCATATCGTGTTCCGTCAGAAAACAGAACTCCCTCAGTAAGTTCTATACGGAGAATGATTGTATTTTTATCCTCAAGATTGCTGTGCCCGTTGTCAATCCAATCAGCAAAAACGATACGCATTTTCTCTGCGATAGCCTTATTTTCATCACTTCCGTACCAACCGAGATTTATACCTCTGCCGTGTGCGGTAAACCATTCACCCGAAACTGCAACAATCGGATTTTTCTCAATCTGCTTCATCTTTCCAGATAAAGCGTGAGTAAGCACATAAAACGTACCGTCATCGTAAAATGCGTCAACAGTTCTTACATACGGTACATTCTCTATGGATGTTGCAATGGAAATAAGGCTGTCCTTGCCGAAGCGTTCAAGCAGTATTGTTTCGACTTTTGGTGATGGTTTTTCCATAGTGTTCTCTTTTAAAATGCATATTCAAAAAATTATTCTTTGTTTATCCATTTCTTTGCCCAGATAAACAAGACTTCGGACATTTTGTAAAAATCAATCATTCCGTCATTTCTTAAGCTTAAAAAGGTTTCAATAATAACACGTTCATCCGAAGAAACAATTGAAAGCAAATCTTTTTGTCGGCTGATATACTTTCCTGTTTGTTTAAAGCAGATAGCGTGTACAACAAAAGAGGCGGATTTATATAATCCTTTCAGAATTTCTTCGCTCTTTTCATAAAGCATATTATGTATGCAGCTGTGAAAAATATTGCACACGCCGATTTTTATTGCTCTGTCAACAGCGTTATTGTCAATTAACGCCAATAATTCATCAAGATTTCCTTTAATCGGAGTTGTATCGTGATAAAACTGAAAAAGGTCAGATGGCTCCCAATTCAGAATATCCTCTTTTCCTGAAAGAAAGCCGCAAAGCAATTCTCTGTTCGGTATGGAATCCGACATTGTATTGTAGGTCTGAATATCTGCAACAGACAATTCATCAAGTATTACGACAATATCAATATCACTTGTTTCTTTTGCTTCTCCACGACCATAACTTCCTTGCAAACCCACAAACCATACACGGTCTCCGAAATTTTCATTCAGCGTTTGCAAAAACTGACTTATCCATGCGGTAATATCTATCAATTTAGCCACCTCATAAAGTTTTGTTTTATAAGACAGATTAGCTGTTCAGCAATTCCTTAACCTCATCCATAGTCGGCGGATTAAGCGGCAGAGGAAATCTTGAAATTGCGATTGCAGAACAAGCACTTGCAAAACGAACAATCTCATCATCGGTCATACCATGCAGTAAGCCATAAATACAGCCAGCCTTGAATGTATCACCTGCACCCAGCGTACTTTTAACCTGGGCAGAGAAAGGCTTCATTTTCTTAATCGGCTGACCTTTTCTGCCGTAGATCATTTCTTTTTCTCCGCGAGTGATGATAACAAGACCGTCCGTATTATCGGTAAGCAGTTCATAGATTTCCTCTATGCTTTTGTCCCTGTACTGTTCAGAACCTGTGCATTCCTTTGACACCACATTCATCGCACAATGCTTATGAAGGAAACTATCGTGATGGCAGTCGATTGTAACAAAGGGCTTGTTATGCTTTATGCAAAGCTCTGCGGCAGCTTGTGTTTCTTCAAGAAAGTACGGGTCGATAGCCGCAACCTTACAGTTCTTTATATCTTCCTCCTTTGGCATATTCCAGCGTTTCTTTGCACCTTTTTCATATAACGACTGAAATACACCCATAGGAGAACGTACAAGTCCTGCAATTACAACATAATCCATAAGTCCTTCATAATCAGGGTCAAAATAAAGCGAGGATAAATCGACTGTCTTATTTTTATAGAACTCCCTTAAAAGTGGTGCAACCTCTGTTCCGATATGTGTACCGTCAATTTTTACGATTGCACCCAAAGAGGAAAGTACAGTTGCGGCTGTGCCTGTTTCTCCACCCGGAAGAAAATATTTTGACTTGATTTCTGAATATTCGTCAGGCTGTAAGAACTCTCCTTTAAGCAAAAAGGAATGTGTTCCCAGTATCTGTCCATGCATATAAATTTCGTAATTCATAAGTACCTCCGTTCTATCAGACTTTATTTCTCTGCGTAAGTGGAAATAAAGTGGGCTACAAAATCTTCGATTTGCTTGAAAATCTGTTCCTGTTTCTGCGGCTCTCTGTCGCAAAGGTGAACAAGCGATGTAACAGGTGCGGTATAGATAAAGCTTAACATTTCGGGATTATCTTTTTTCAGCAGTCCGTCTGTCATCATTCCTTCAAAAACCTTTGCAAAGATTTTTTGTGTTCCCTCAAGAAAATGCTTTGTTGCAAGTTTTTTTACACGCTCATCGTGAAATTGTTCGGTCAGTAATAGCTTTCTTGTAAGAATAATTTTTGGGTCATTAACAGTAAATCGGAGCATATTTACTGTAAGTGTGAGCAGTTCTTTACAGGATTTGGGTTGCAGTGGGAGATTAGCCTCCGAGCCAAAATGCTCTGCGTAATAGCCTTCCATTCTGTCAAGCAGACAGTTCCATATATCCTCTTTGCTTTTATAGTGCTTATATAATGCGGATTTGCTTAAACCAAGCTGAGCCGCAAGGTCACGAAGATTTGTACCCTTATAGCCGTTTTCGGCAAACATTATCAGAGCTTCATCGAGTATTCTGTTTTTAGTTGAGTTTTCCATTCTGAACTCCTTATAATGAAAAAGTGACCGTTTGGTCACCTTTATTATAGCAAAGATATTATAGGTTGTCAATAGTTGGATACTGTAAGTCGCAATCAAAAATAACAAAACAGAAAGAAAGCGGCTCTGTAATGCGGATATAAGCTACCAAAGCGGCAACTCAGTTATCATAAACGGCAAGACACGTCAAAACCTATTGCAAACAGCAAAGCCATGTGTTAATATAGTTTCAGAGAGGTGATACAGTGAAAATTTCAATCAATATTAACGAAAACATTTCCGATACGGAAATCGTCATTAACAGCAGAAGTCTTACTCCCGAAATAGAAAAGATAATTGCTACTCTCCGTATTCTTGACCAGCAGATGATGGTGGTTAAGAATGATGAATCGTACATACTGGATGTAGTGAAAATCGTCTATATCGAATCGGTAGACAGAAAGACCTTTGTATATACCGAAAACGACTGCTTTGAGTCAAAATTAAAGCTGTATGAAATTGAAGAAATGCTTTGTCATGGCGGCTTTTTACGCATAAGCAAGGCTTGTCTTGTAAACCTGAAATATATACGTTCGCTAAAATCCGAGCTTGACCGAAAGATAAGACTGACGCTTGAAAACGGCGAACAAATAATTGTATCAAGACAGTACGCCGATGAACTTAAACACAGACTGGGGGTAAAGTAAATGGAAAAGAAAAAAGGAATATTGGACTTTCTTTCACAGGTTTTTATGCTCTTCGGAATAATCGTTCTTTTAATGAGCATATTTGCCATTGTGTTCGGAGATGACGCAAAAGAGGTTTCGACAATTTTCACACTTGGTAGTAAAGGAATTTCAATCGGAACGCTGCTGCAATTTCTTTCTGTGGTAGCAATTATCTGCGTTCTGCGTTTTGTTTTTATGACGGATACGATAATAAAGAAAATGCCTGTTGCGTTAAGAATAATTCTGATGTTTGCAAGCGTTATCGCAGTAATTGTAGGATTTGTTTTCGCTTTCGGTTGGTTTCCTGTAACAGAAATAAGAGCGTGGGTAATGTTTATCTTGTGCTTTATAGTAAGCTGTGTTGTCAGCACGTTTGTGTCTGTTGTTTCTGAAAAACAAGAAAACAAAAAGCTTGAAGAAGCACTTAAGCGTTTTAAGGAGGAACAGTAATGAATGCTATTTCTATAAACGGCATCACAAAATCATTCGGAGAGAAAAAGGTTCTTGATGATATAAGTCTTGATATAAAAAAAGGTGAGATTTTAGGACTGCTCGGCCCTTCGGGTGCAGGCAAAACAACACTTATAAAAATCCTTACGGGACAGCTTTCGGCTGAAAGCGGAAAATCAGTTATAAACGGCACTGACTCGCAGAAGCTTTCGGGAAAGGATTACAGCGGTTTCGGAATTATGATGGATAATTTCGGAGTTTATGAGCGGCTTAGCTGCTTTGAAAATCTTAAGATTTTCGCAAGAATTTATGGTATCGGAAATGATAAGATAAATGAGGCTTTAGAATGTGTCGGGTTATCGGGGGCTAAAAAATTACCTGCCTCAAATCTTTCAAAGGGTATGAAAAGCAGACTTCGACTTGCTCGTGTTTTTATGATAAACCCGGATATACTTTTTCTCGACGAACCCACAAGCGGACTTGACCCATCAACAGCAGATGAGATACAGAAGATGATACTTGCGGAAAAGGATAAGGGCAAGACGATTTTTCTTACAACCCACACAATGACGGAGGCTGAAAAGCTCTGCGATAATGTTGCACTGCTGAATGAGGGCAGGATAGTTGAATACGGCAGACCCGATGATATCTGTCGCCGATATAATCATCAGAAAAAGCTGAAAATCCATCTTACAGACGATACAGATACAGAAATACCTCACGATAAAAACGCTGCGGAAATAATTTCTGAGCTTATAAAATCAGGCAGGGCAGAAACTATCCACACAACCGAGCCTGACCTTGAAACGGTATTCATGGAGCTTACGGGGAAGGAGCTTTCAAAATGAGAAATATAGATGCGGTTTTTCTGAAACAGCTAAAAGAAACCTTCAAAAACAAGACTATCCTTATTCAGTTTCTTATGATGCCCATACTTGCGGTTGTTATGGAGAATACTATTACTCTTGATGATATGCCCGAGCATTTCTTTGTAAAAATATTTTCGGTTATGTTCGTGGGAATGGCACCGCTTACCTGTATGTCGGCGATTATCTCTGAAGAAAAGGAGAAAAATACACTCCGAGTGCTTATGATGAGTAATGTTAAGCCTTTCCAGTATCTTATCGGCGTTGGTTTTTATGTCTGGCTTATGTGTATGGCAGGGGCTGTGGTTTTCGCAGTATGCGGCGGTTACGAGGGAATGGATTTCTGCGTGTTTATGCTCATTATGTCAGTCGGTATTCTCCTTTCATCGCTCACAGGTGCAGCAATAGGTGTGTTCAGCAAAAATCAGATGGCGGCGACTTCGGTAACTGTTCCCGTTATGATGGTTTTCTCTTTTCTTCCTATGCTTTCCATGTTCAACGAGAGCATTAAAAATATTGCACGAATTACCTATTCACAGCAGATGAGTATTCTTATAAACGGAATAGGAACTGTCGATATTAAAGCGGAAAGCGTTGTTGTGATTGCTTTGAATTTTGTAATTATGGCAGCACTGTTTGCGGCTGCTTTTAAAAAGAAAGGACTTGAATAAATAAAAAAGTAAAAAGAAAAAATAACGAGCGCAGCGAGCAAGTAAAGTTTTCGCCAAGCCTTTTACAAAAGGCTTGCAGGGGGCAAGGGGACGGAGTCCCCAAAAGCTTGTGCGAATTTTTTGTCAACAAATAGGGTTTATCGACAGTCTGAAAAGTGCAGGTTACGTCTGCACTTTTCTTGTTATACGTCCTAAACCTATCGTCACAGTTTTTGCAAATGCAGATTACATCTTTCAGTGTTGAAAAATTCATTGAAATGTGCTATAATTAAATCAACAAATTCATCATAAGGAGTAGGTAAAAATGGTATATAAAGAATTTCAGGGCAAGAAATTATCCGCTTTGGGTTTCGGCGCAATGCGTCTTCCTGTTATGTCGGGAGACAACTCTCAGATTGATATAGAGAGGACAAGGGAAATGGTAGCCTATGCGATGAAGAACGGCGTAAACTACTACGATACAGCGTGGGGTTATCATGGCGGACAATCCGAGCTTGTAATGGGCGAGATTTTAAGCGAGTACCCCAGAGAAAGCTATTACCTTGCGTCAAAATTCCCCGGC
>SVNU01000006.1 GCA_015066715.1 Ruminococcus sp.
TGTTCAAACTTTCTTTTTATAAGAAAGTTTGTGCATTCTTTTGTTACTTTTCTTGTGCAAGCAAGAAAAGTAAAGAATATAAACAGAAAGATAAATATAAATTTAAGTCAGAAAGAAAAACCCAAATCTATTAAAGCTCCAAATCATCAAAAAATTCCAGTCAACAAACATGGACATAAAAGTTTTCGCAAAACTTTTTTCAAAAAAGCAGAAAATGGGTACAGCAAGACACTGTACCCATAAATACTTATGAATATAAATGTCCTGGTTTTGTTTAGGGACAGGATGGCACAAACGAACTGTCCGTTATTTACTGAACTGTTGCCGCTGAAATTATATTATAATAATCCGAAGTTTTTTTCAATGAATATACCATTGTTTTAACAGGTGATGTTTTCTTTTCAGATGTCCACTGCGGACCGTCCTTGTAATACTTAACCGATACATTATATGTTCCGTCCTGTTCATCAATTGCGGCAACAACAGGATAAACCGTATAAACATCATGACTTTCCGGAACTGTATAGGACTTTGTTTTATCATCGTATTTTATCTCGACACCTGCAACCACAGTATCGGATGGCTGAACATTCTTTTCGCTGCCGAAAAGCTTTGAAACAACATATTCAACCTGTGTATGCGGAACAATAAGCTGACCTGTTTCAGCATCCTTAAACACATTAATGTCACCATTGATAATGATTTCCCAGATTGAAAGTGCAACAATTTTATCAGACGGAATATCCTCAAGAGAATTGAAATCTTCAACACCTGTTACAGCAAGCGGATATACAACCTGCGCAATTTCAGCCTTTAAAGCTTCTTCCTGCTTTTTCTTGTCATCAGGGGCTGCTCCAAATTGTTCAAGGCAGTATAAAAATGAACTGAAAACACCGATTATGGCAAATGCCGCAATCAGCGCAGTATAGACAATACGCCATATCTTTTTCGGCAGACTGACATCTTTGCCGGAACCGCTTTGACTTTTCTGTTCCTGACGTTCTTCCATATAGTTTTCAAATTCCTGAAACTCATCATCATCAAGATATTCAGACTGCAAATTCTCGCAATCCTCGTCAAAATCATTTTCGTCATAATAATCGTTATCAAAACCGCCGTCATCATAGCCGTCATAATCATCATCTGAATAACCGCTGTATTCACCATAGCTTCCGGCAGATTCTTCAGAAGCTTCCTCATATTTTTCCATATCGGCTCTTGAAAACACCTGCGTCATCTCATTGTTTTCATATGGCTGCTGATTTGGTGAGCCTGCTGACTCCTGACCATTCTGCGCATATGCATAGCTTTGCGATGAATATGACTGCTGCACCGACTGACGGTTTACGTACTGCGGCGCAGCATTTTCATACTCTCTGCGTTCATCCGTTTCAGTTCTTACGTTATAATCTCTGCCGGCAGGAGTGCTTTTCCGACTTGTATTATGAGTTGTACCGCTTTCTGATGAAAATTCTCTCAAAAGCTCATCAATAAGAGCATCTGTTTCATTCTTTTCTCTCATAGGTCTGTAGTTCCACTCTCTTTTTTTTTCCTTTATAGTTTCGTCGATTTCTTCAATTATATCCATCGGCATACTCCTTTTAATTTATTGCAGATCAATCAGGCTCTGCAGAACGGCTGATTCTTAGAACTTGTAATAAAAATTCAAACATCATCTCTATAAGAACAAGTTTATAGCCGTATTTATCTTATCTGTCCGTTACCGTTTATAAGATATTTTACAGTTGTAAGTTCCCGCAGCCCCATAGGACCTCTTGCATGAAGCTTCTGTGTTGATATTCCTATTTCCGCACCAAAGCCATACTCGCCGCCATCGGTAAATCTTGTTGAAGCATTTACATAAACTGCCGCTGAATCAACCTCTCTCTGAAATTTTTCAGCATTTTCAAGACTTTTTGTCACGATACATTCAGAGTGTCCTGTAGAATATTTACGGATATGCGAAATTGCCTCATCAACAGAATCCACAACCTTTACGGAAATAATATAATCAAGAAATTCTGTCGCATAATCTTCCTCTGATGCCGGCTTTACGCTGTCGCCTAAAATTTCTGCGGTTTTAACGCATCCTCTTATTTCTACATTATGCCCGTCAAGCTTTGATTTTATTACCGGCAGAACCTTATCTGCAATATCCTTATGTACAAGAAGGCTTTCAACGGCATTGCATACGGAAGGACGCTGAGTTTTGCCGTTATTTACAATATCAGCCGCCATTTCAATATCAGCGTTGCTGTCCACATAAATATGACAGTTTCCTGTACCTGTTTCAATTACAGGTACTGTTGCCTGACTGACAACAGCCTTTATAAGTCCTGCACCACCTCTTGGAATGAGAACATCAAGATATTCATTGAGCTTCATAAGCTCGGTTGTTGTTTCTCGTGAAGTATCCTCAACAAGCTGAATAACATCAGCCGGAAGTCCTGTCGATTCAACTGCTTCTCTCATGATTTCCGCAAGACATTTATTTGAATTTATAGCTTCCTTACCGCCCTTTAAAATAACAGTATTTCCTGCTTTAAGGCAAAGGGTTGCGGCGTCAACAGTAACATTCGGACGTGATTCAAAAATAATTCCGATAACGCCCAGAGGTACTCTTGTTTTGGATATTTTAAGCCCGTTCGGACGAACAATACCAAAGTCCACAGAGCCAATTAAATCCTCTGCTTCAATAAGCTTTAAAACGCTTGCTGCAATATCATTGATTCTTGCACCGTTTAACATAAGTCTGTCCTGCATTGAAGCAGACATGCCATTTTTCACAGCGTTGTCAAGGTCAAGCTTGTTCGCTTCAATAATTCTTTCTGTATTTGAAACAAGTGCGTCTGCAATTGCCCTGAGAGCGTCATTTTTAAGCTTTGACGGTGCTGAAGCGGCTGCATATTCAGCTGCCTTTGCCTTTGCACCGAGTGTTTCAACATATGTCATTTTTATAACCTCCGTTTAATGTGATATAAAAATTGTTCCTGTTTCGTCATTTTCAAAAAGACCGTAAAGTTTTTCAGGATTATTGCCGTTCATGATAATCATATCAATTCCGGCTTCATTTGCAATCTTGGCAGCATTGATTTTTGTTGCCATACCCCCTGTACCAAGCTTACTTCCGGCTCCGCCTGCCATTTTTTCAATACTGCTGTCAATTTCAGTTACAACAGGAATAAAATGTGCATCGGGATTTTTATGCGGGTCACTGTCATAAAGACCGTCAATGTCAGAAAGTATAATAAGCAAATCGGCATGCGCAAGTCTTGCAACAACTGCTGACAGCGAATCATTCTCCCCTATTTCAAGTTCAAGCTCGTCAATGGCAACCGTATCGTTTTCATTTACAATAGGAACAACTCCCATTGAAATAAGCTTTTCCATTGCATTTTCAACATTCTTTTCACGTTCTGTTCCGATAATAGCTTTTGTAAGGAGAACCTGTGCAACAGTAATTCCGTAATTATCGAAAAGGTCATCGTAAAGATACATCAGCTCACACTGTCCCACAGCTGCAGCAGCCTGCTTTGTAGGAGTATCAGTAGGCTTTTCACGAAGTCCGAGCTTGCCGACGCCAAGTCCCACAGCGCCGGAGGAAACTATAATAATCTCCTTGCCGGAATTCTGGAGGTCACTTAAAACCCTGACGAGATTTCCCATTCTTCTGATGTTAAGTCTGCCTGTTTTGTGTGCAAGGGTTGAAGTTCCAAGCTTTATCACTATTCTTTTTTTATTTGAAATATTAAGCATTTTTCATTATCCTTTCGGAAATCAGTTTACTTTATTCTGAGGTCTGCCCTCAAGGTATGCTCTGATATTTGAGCATACTATATCAATAAGCCTAAGCCTTGTTTCAAGAGGCGCCCAGGCTGTATGAGGCGTAATAATACAGTTTTTTGCATTTTTAAGCGGTGTGTCCACTGACATCGGCTCAGTAACAAGTACGTCCGTGTATGCAGCTGCTATCCTGCCGTTGTTCAGAGCATCTGCAAGAGCCGCTTCATCTGTAATGCCGCCCCTTGCCGTATTGATAACAACAGCCGTTTTCTTCATAAGCGAAAGATTCTTTTCATTGATAAGCTCTGCTGTCATGTCTGTAAGCGGACAGTGAACAGTCAGAAAGTCAGCACGCTCAAAGGCCTCCTCCACTGAAACCACCTCATATGGGCAATCTTCCGGCATTGTTCTTGTATTTATAATCACGTTCATGCCAAAAGCATCTGCGATTTTTGCCACTGCCCTTCCAATTGCTCCGTAACCGATTACCGACAGTGTTTTTCCAAAAAGCTCCTGTGTACGAAACGGAAACTTTGAAAAAGTTCTGGAGTTTAGCCAGCCGTCATTTTTTACAAAGCTGTCATACTCTGAAATTCTGTTGCAGTAATCAAGAATATAAGCAAAGGTCTGCTGTGCAACCGCATAGGTTGAATAGCTTCCCGCATTGCATACGGTTATACCACGCTTTGAAGCAGCCGCCAAATCAATATTGTTGTAGCCGGTTGCAAAAAGTCCTATGTATTTCAGATTTTTACACTGATTCATTACGTCTTCTGTAATCAACACCTTATTGCACAAAACAATATCAGCGTCACCTATCTGCTCTGCGGCAAGCTCGTTGCTGCAAAGCTCAAAGCATCTGACATCACCGAATTCCTCGAAAATGTCCTGGGAAATATCCCCTGATGTTACAGTAGTCCAATCAAGAATAGAAATTTTCATTACTGTTCCGCTGCCTCATCTGTCTTTTCTGGTTTATTCTTTTTTCTGTCCATAATAACAGAAACCAGAGAACCGAGAATAAGAATAAGCTCAATGACGCCAACACTGTAATACCATATTCTGCCTGTGTTTATATAAAGAAGAAGTGAAGCAGCAACGGCAGCACCCATCAGCAGCTGATATGTACGTTTTACCGTTACATATCTGAAAATAAAAAGCAGAACTGCTATACATACAAATATAATATGCATTTTAATCGGAAGCGGAAAAATATTGTTCTCCATAATAAAACTCCTTATTAATCAATAAAATAAATATATCTTGTTTTATTATATCACAAAATCTTCAATGTTGCAAGTGATAAAACTCTTTTTTTCATGATTGCCGGCGAATAGTAAATAAATGACACAAAAACGTTTTGGAATATAGAAAAAAATTTATATTTACCAGCGTGACGCTGGACCCATATTGCGTTTTAGTTTACTTGTAAATTAAAATAAACTCCGCATATTATATTAAGATTATATATTTATATTTAGTTTTCAACCTTTCTGTTCATTTCTTGCTTGTGCAAGAAACGAACCAAAGAAGCACATTTCTTTTTCTCAATGAGAAAAAGAAACAAAAAGAAAAACAAACTCAAAACTGAAACAAGATTCAGACTGTTCCCCCGTAAAAGGCAGTGTCTGACTGATAATAAGCAAACTGTTGAAGATAGTATGCATAAAACGCAATTCTCCCCGCAAATTAAGCTATAGCTTGAGAAAACCTACAAGTTTATTTTTAGTTGCAACCATTTATAAATGGACTTTTAATTTTGCAATTATGAAGTTGACAGGTACAGGGAAACATTATTATTTAATTTGCTGTGCGACGGATGGAATTTTTCTTTTCGGTTCCTTTTCTTAAAAGAAAAGGAAATGCATTTCTTTGTAACTTTCTTTGTGCAGGCAAAGAAAGTTAATGACAAGATTGAAAAGAAAATATAAATTTCCTTCACTTATCTTTTAAAAATACCAATACCACGCATTTGAAAACACCGCTTTTATCTCCTCTTTATTACAAAAAATAATTTGATACTTGCTTTTTTTTCGTTTTTGTTATATACTTATAAATGAAATTGGTGTAAGAAGGGATTTTTAAAATGAGCAGTTGTAAAATTGGATTTGATAACGACAAATATCTGAAAATGCAGTCAGAGCACATAAGAAAAAGAATTGACCAGTTTGGTGACAAGCTTTATCTTGAATTCGGAGGAAAGCTTTTTGACGATTTCCACGCTTCAAGAGTTCTTCCGGGCTTCAAGCCGGACAGCAAGCTTCAGATGCTTATGCAGCTTAAAGATGATGCCGAAATTGTAATTGTAGTCAACTCAAATGATATTGAAAAAAACAAGGTCAGAGGCGACCTTGGCATAACCTATGATGCCGATACTATCCGTCTTTTCAATATTTTTTCACAAATGGGGCTTTATGTAAGCAGCGTTGTTCTTACACAGTATTCAGGTCAGGTTTGTGCCGACGCCTTTCAGCGCAGGCTCGAATCCCTCGGAATTAAAGTATATCATCATTACCCCATAAAGGGTTATCCGTCAAATCTTGAACTTATCATGAGTGACGAAGGCTACGGCAAAAATGATTACATTCAGACTACAAAACAGCTTGTTATTATTACTGCACCCGGTCCCGGAAGCGGTAAAATGGCAACATGTCTTTCTCAGCTTTATCATGAATACAAGCGTAATATAAATGCCGGCTATGCAAAATTTGAAACATTTCCGATATGGAATATCCCTCTCCGTCACCCTGTAAACATTGCCTATGAAGCAGCTACATCAGACCTTAACGATGTCAACATGATTGACCCTTTCCATCTTGAGGCATATGGCGAAACGACAGTAAACTACAACAGGGACGTTGAGATATTCCCTGTTTTAAACGCAATGTTTGAAAAAATCCTCGGCAAATCGCCATACAAATCACCGACGGATATGGGCGTAAATATGGCAGGTAACTGCATTATTGACGAAGAAATTGTATGCGAGGCGTCAAGACAAGAAATCATCCGCCGTTATTACACTGCACTTTGCGGACAGAAATCCGGTACTGTAAGCGAAGAAGAAGTATATAAGCTTGAACTGCTTATGAAGCAGGCAGGGGTCAAAACCTCTGACCGCAAAGCTGTTGCTCCTGCACTGAAAAAAGAACAGCTTACCGATGCTCCGGCAGCAGCCATGGAGCTTCCGGACGGAACAGTAATAACCGGTAAGACTTCAAATCTCCTTGGTGCAGCTTCGGCACTTGTACTTAATGCTCTGAAATACTTCGGCGGCATTGATGAAGATACGCTTCTTATGTCTCCTGATGTAATAGAGCCTATTCAGAATCTCAAGGTCAACCATCTTGGAAATCAGAACCCACGTCTGCACACTGACGAGACACTGCTTGCGCTTTCAATATGCGCCACAACAAGTCCCGAAGCCAAGTGTGCAATGGAGCAGCTCTCAAAGCTGAGGGGATGTGATGTACACTCAACCGTTATTCTTTCGGAAATAGATGTCCGTACATTCAAGCGCCTTGGTGTAAATCTTACATGCGAACCTAAGTACAGATAAAAAATATATAATATTTAATCGCCGCAGTTTCAATAACTACGGCGATTAGTTTACCGAAAACATAAAAAGGGTACGCTTTGCAGGAAAAAGTGTACCCTTTACAATCAATATTAGTAATCCAAATCAAAATTTAAAGCTTATCACTGCTCAACCGAATAGTAAACCCCATCAAGTTCTATACCTGCTATTGTGTCTATGTCTGTAATTTCTGCAAATGTACTGCTGTATATTGAAAGGTCATAATCAGCATAAAGAGTTGAAACAGCACCGAGCGTAGAATAACTGCCGCTTAAAAAAAGATTTTCACTATCCGGACGTTCAATATTCAACAAATCTTTTTTTGTTCCATCCTTCATTACCAGATAAAGTGATTCCACACTATCATCGCTAAGTGATTTCCGGTATTGTCCTCCTGTACTTGTTCTGCCTGTTTCATAATTACCACAGTTTTCACCATAAATCATAATTCCAAGTGATGAGAACTTAAAACCTGTTGGTTTATATGATTTATCGGGAGCAAGACTGCTGTCAATTTTTACATTCCTGATTTCAACGGAATTACTTACATCTATACTTGTTTCCAGATCTCTGTTTACCATATCATAATTAAGCTTTAAGCTGCTGCTTCCAAAATCATCCTGTGAAGCAGAAGTTATCAGAGCAAATACACGCTTATCCTCAGTTTTGTATTCCATAAATTCTCTACAGAAATATGAGAAATTCACACCAGGAAACTCCTCATTATTTTCATCCCAATCAGGTGAAAGATAAAGTGAAAAAGTGTGTGAAATCGAACCTAAAGGCTCATACTTTTCAAGCCATTTCCTGCCCTTTTCATCATGCGCAATATACTCAACTACTGCATAAGCATGAATCTTATCAGACAAAAGTTCCTTGACAGTCATTGTAATATGTCCGTCAGAGTCTGTATAAATTTCGCTTAAAACATCTTCGGAAACAATTTCATTCTTTGTGAATATGCTATAGATTGCTGACTTTATTTCACCTGCAAAAACAGTTGTGGGGATAAGCATTGCAGCAGCTACTGCCAGAACACAGTAACGCATTTTAAATGACTTTCGGACTGTTTTCGGTGTTATTGCATTTTCAAGCATCCTGTTCTTCTGGCTCTGAGTTGGTCGGATATGTTCCATCATTTCTGTATATTTTTTCATAACCGTTTCCTCCTAAAATTTTTTTCAGTTTCTTTTTGGCGTAAAAGAGTCTTGAACGTACTGTCGATTCGTTGACCTTTGTAAACTCCGCTATTTCAACAAGTGAATACCCCACAAAAAAGTGAAGATAAAGTACAACACGGTATTTTTCGGGAAGCTGCATCACAAGTTCAAGCATTTCCATGTTCTCGTTATCGTCCCAGTACTCCTGTTCCTGAATTGTGCTGATGTCAATTTTCGGATGTCTGAATGAAAATCTGAGCATGCTTTTACAATGATTACACGCTGTTACAATCAGCCATGCCTTTTCCTTTTTCTGATTTTCAAAAAAAGGCTTTTTGGTTATCAGCTTCTCAAAAACCGCCGACACAGCATCCTCAGTATCATGGATATTTCTCAGATATGAAAAACAAAGCCCGAAAATATCATCAACATTTCGCTGATATACATCATTTACATAGTTCATATCGAAAATTTCCGCCATATCATCACCGCCTTTCTATTAATAAAACGCATCAATGACAGAAAACGTTGAAAACTATTCTTTTTTTATTAAGAAGAAAGTTTTTTAACAGAAAAAAATTTATATTTATCTTTCTGTTTATATTCTTTACTTTTCTTGCTTGCACAAGAAAAGTAACAAAAGAATGCATACACTTTTTTCTTTTCTCGAAAAGAAAAAAGTCAGCAAAAAAGAAAAAATTCTATACATGAATTTGTCACTTAAATAATAATGTTTCCCTGTACCTGTCAACTTCATAATTGCAAAGTTAAAAGTCCATTTATAGATGGTTGCAATTAAAATAGAATTTGTAAGTTTGAAATTTCAAGCTTTCTCAAAATAAAAGCATTAAAAACATGGGTGGGATATGTCTGAAGTTGACTTTTAATTATGAGTTTGCTTATTATCAGTCAGATACTGCCTTTTACGGGGAAACAGTCTGAATTCGGTTACAATTATAAGTTTTTATTTTCTTTGTTCAAACTTTCTTTTTATAAGAAAGTTTGTGCATTTCTTTGTTACTTTCTTTGTGCAAGCAAAGAAAGTAAAGAATAAGGATAGTATGCTAAATATAAATTTACTTTCCTAGACATTTCTTCACAAAAAAGGAGCTGTTTTTCACAGCTCCTTTGTTATTTTTTGTTATATACACTAATTCTGTTAAGTGCTCTTTTAAGTTTCATTTCCGCAAGGCGGTGTTCAAAATCGCTCTTTGTTTCCTTCAGACGCTTTTCAGCATCTGCCTGTGAACGCTTTGCCCACTCAATATCAATTTCATCTGCCCATTCAGCCGCCATTGCAAGAATTGTTGTCACTTCCTTTGAAACCTTTAAAACTCCTCCCGAAATAGCAGCAGTTTTAAACTGTCCGTCAATCTTGACACGGAAAGGTCCTGCAGGAAGATCCGATACATAGTTTTCATGTCCGGCAAGTACACCAAGGTCACCTTCGGTAGTACGAACAATAATCTGTTCTGTTTCACCTTCAAAGAAAACCTTCTCAGGAGTAATAATTTTAAGTTTATAGGATTTCATCAGTTGTCACCCTTTTTAGCTTTTTCAACCGCTTCGTCGATTGTTCCGACAAAGAGGAATGCAGATTCAGGAAGATCATCGTGAACACCTTCGATAATTTCCTTAAAGCCTCTGATAGTTTCCTTAATCGGAACATACTTACCCTTCATACCTGTAAACTGTTCAGCAACAGTAAACGGCTGTGATAAGAATCTCTGAATCTTTCTTGCACGGCTGACAGTAAGCTTATCCTCGTCTGAAAGCTCATCCATACCCATGATTGCGATAATATCCTGAAGCTCAGTATATCTCTGAAGAATAGTCTGAACAGCTCTTGCAACCTCGTAGTGTTCCTGACCAACAATTTCAGGGCTTAAAATTCTTGAGTTACTTTCAAGCGGGTCAACAGCCGGATAGATACCCAGTGATGAAATCTGTCTTGAAAGAACTGTTGTAGCGTCAAGATGCGCAAATGTTGTTGCAGGAGCAGGGTCTGTAAGGTCATCGGCAGGTACATATACAGCCTGAACCGATGTGATTGAGCCTTTGTTTGTTGAAGTGATACGTTCCTGAAGTGCACCCATTTCCGTAGCAAGTGTAGGCTGATAACCTACGGCTGACGGCATACGTCCAAGAAGCGCTGAAACCTCTGAACCCGCCTGTGTGAAACGGAAAATGTTGTCAATAAACAGAAGAACGTCCTGTCCTTCAACATCACGGAAGTATTCCGCCATAGTAAGACCTGAAAGACCAACTCGCATTCTTGCTCCCGGCGGTTCATTCATCTGACCGTAAACAAGAACAGTCTTGTCAATAACTCCGCTTTCTGTCATTTCATTATAAAGGTCGTTACCTTCTCTTGTACGTTCACCAACACCTGTGAATACTGAAATACCACCGTGCTGATTTGCAACGTTATTGATAAGCTCCTGAATAAGTACTGTTTTACCTACTCCGGCACCGCCGAAAAGACCGATTTTACCGCCCTTGAGATAAGGAGCGATAAGGTCGATAACCTTGATACCTGTTTCAAGAACTTCACTTGAAGCTGTCTGTTCTTCATAGCTTGGAGCTTCTCTGTGGATACTCCATTTTTCCTTGGTTTCAACCGGTTCACCTTCATCAACCGGTTCTCCGAGCAGATTGAAAATTCTGCCCAATGTTTCTTTACCAACCGGTACTTTAATCGATGCACCTGTGTCAACTGCCGGCATACCTCTTACAAGTCCGTCAGTGCTGCTCATGGCGATACATCTTACAATATCGTCACCGATATGCTGAGCAACCTCAAGTACAAGCTTTTCACCCTGATTGTCTACCTCAATCGCATTAAGCAGATTTGGAAGACAATCCTTGGAAAACTGTATGTCGACTACCGCACCGATAATCTGTACTATTTTTCCGGTATTCTGCATAATTTCCTCCGTATAAGTACGGCATTGCTTTTAGCCGCCGTTTAATAACGGGAATAAATCCCTGATAAATTTAATTTTCCACTGAAATGAACAGTTATTATTCCTGTGCGTTTGCACCACCGACAATTTCAGTGATTTCCTGTGTAATAGCACCCTGACGGGCTCTGTTATATACAAGAGAAAGACTGTTAATCATTTCTGTTGCATTATCAGTTGCATTTTCCATTGCAATACGTCTTGCTGCCTGTTCAGCCGCAAATGAATCTACAATTGCGCCAAACAGAACACCTGCTACATATCTTGGGATAAGCGAATCAAAAACCGCTTCTGCTGACGGTTCATAATTAGTAAGACTGATATTTGTCTTATCCGTCTGAATATCAACAGGAATAACAGCCATATGCTTTTCCTCCTGAAGCAAAGGAGAAACACAGTCTGTATAGAAAAGCTCTACCCTGTCAATTTTATCCTTATTATAAACGTCAATAATTTTATCCGCAATACTCATTGCACCGTAAACGGTAATGCTCTCACCGATATTTTCATAGCGTGTCATAATTTTGAATTTTCTTTTTTCAAAATATTCAATCGCTTTTTTACCAATCGGAAGAATAACTGCATCCTGTCCTGCCTTTACGATTTCGTCATATCTGTTTTGAGCAAGCTTAATGACATTTGCATTAAAACCGCCTGCCAAGCCTCTGTCACCCGCAATAACAACCATAAGAGTAACATTGGCTTTTCTTTTACGTGTATAAATAGAACTGAATGTTGCGTCCTCCCTTACGATTTCGCACATTGTTTCATACATCGAATTAAAAAACGGTTTTGAATTATCTGCCTTTTCCTTAGCTTTTCTCAGCTTTGACGAAGCAACAAGCTGCATAGCATTGGTAATCTGTTTAGTACTTTCAACACTCTTTATGCGGCGTTTTATATCCTTCATATTTGATGAAGCCATAAATTATTCTCCATTCAGAGCCGCTGCATCTGCTGCGGCACGCCGTATTTTATTTGTTAGCTATAAACTTCTTTGTGAACGAATCAAGAACCTCATTAAGCTTGTTCTTGTTTTCATCTGTCATATCCTTTGTATCGGAAATTGACTTTATTATTTCAGGATAAGACTCACTGATATGTTCAAGCAGTTCCTTTTCGTATTCCGAGATAAGCTCTGTCGGAACATCTGTAAGATAACCGTTTACAACTGCAAAGATAATAATAACCTGATTTTCAACTGTAAGCGGTGAATTTCTGTTCTGCTTTAAAACTTCAACTACTCGTTCACCAAGAGCAAGTCTTGCCTTGGTATCAGCATCAAGGTCTGAGCCGAACTGCGAGAAGGACTGAAGCTCACGATACTGAGAGTAAGTAAGCTTGAGTGATGAAGAAACCTTCTTCATAGCCTTAATCTGTGCCGCACTACCAACTCGTGATACTGAAATACCAGGGTTAACCGCAGGTCTTACACCTGAGTTAAAGAGGTCTGTTTCAAGGAATATCTGACCGTCTGTAATTGAAATTACATTTGTCGGGATATAGGCTGAAACGTCACCCGCCTGAGTTTCGATAATCGGAAGGGCTGTAAGGCTTCCTCCGCCATAGTTTTCATTAAGACAGCATGCTCTCTCAAGAAGTCTTGAGTGCAGATAGAATACGTCACCAGGATATGCTTCACGTCCCGGCGGTCTTTTCAGAAGCAGTGAAAGCGCACGATACGCAACAGCATGCTTTGAAAGGTCGTCATAGATACAAAGTACATCCTTGCCCTTGTTCAGGAAGTATTCACCCATAGCACAGCCGGAGTACGGAGCGATATACTGAAGCGGTGCAAGCTCTGAAGCACTCGCTGATACAACAATTGTGTATCTCATAGCGCCTGCTTTTTCAAGTGTTTCAACAACATTTGCAACAGTAGAACGCTTCTGACCGATTGCAACGTAAATACATATAACATCCTGATCCTTCTGGTTGATGATAGTATCCAGAGCGATGGCGGTCTTACCTGTCTGTCTGTCACCGATAATCAGCTCACGCTGACCACGTCCGATAGGAATCATTGAGTCGATAGCCTTGATACCAGTCTGCAGTGGCTTATGAACCGACTTTCTTGTAATGATACCCGGAGCGATTTTTTCAATCGGCTCTGTTTTTTCTGTAACAATTGCACCCTTGCCGTCGATAGGCTGTCCGAGAGCATTAACAACTCTGCCGAGCAGCTCCTCACCAACAGGTACTGATACAATTTTATTTGTTCTCTTAACCGGATCGCCTTCCTTGATTGCCGAGTCAGAACCAAGCATAACTGCACCTACGAAATCCTGTTCAAGGTTCAGCGCCATACCGTAAACTCCGCCTTCAAATTCCAGAAGCTCACCTGACATACAGCTTTCAAGTCCGTGAACTGTCGCAATACCGTCACCTACAGTAACAACTGTACCGACATCTTTAAGTTCAAGCTTTGAGCTGTAATTTTTTATTTGTTCCTTAATAATACCGGTTATTTCATCCGGGCGTAAGTTCATTAATACACCTTCATTCTATTGTATTTTTAACGATGAAGCAATAGCTTCGATTTTACCCTTAACACTGTTATCAATCTGTGAATTGCCCACACGGAGAATGATTCCGCCGATTATTGACGGGTCAACCTCCTCTTTAAGCTTAACAGTCTTTCCGGATTGTACTTCAAGCTTTTTAACAAGCTTTTGTCTTGCTTCGGGTTTGAGCGGAATACTTGTTATAACAGTCATTTCCGCAATGTTATTGTGGTCATTGTAAAGCTGATTGAATAAATCAGTCATTTTCCCGAAATAAGTAATTCTGTTTTTGTCTGTTACAAGGCAGATAAAATCACGTACTGTACCCTCTGTGCCGAAAATTTTATCCAGCACATTCTGCTTTTCTTCACGCAGTATCACCGGTGAATCAAGCAGCGAAACAAGTTCAGGGTTTTCATCAAAGATTTTTCTGCACTCATTCATATCACCGTAAATCTCATCAAGATTTCCGGCTTCAAGGCCTAATTCAAAAAGCGCCTGGGCATATAATTTTCCTACATCACCCGTCATTTCAAATCACCTACATTTTCAATAAAATCATTGATAAATCTATCGTGATCAGCCTCGCTAATTTCTTTTTCAACAACTTTTTCTGCCACAAGAACAGCAAGCTCGGAGATTTCTCCTCGCAGCTCGTTCTGAGCACGTTTCTTTTCTCTTTCGATATCCTCTTCGGCTCTTACCTTTATGGCAGCAGCTTCACTTTTCGCATCTGCAATAATCTGTTCTGAATGAGACTGCGCCTTTTTAGTGGCAGCCTTTACCATTTCAGCAGATTCTTCTCTTGCATTTTCCATGAGACCTGTGTATTCAGATTCAAGATTCTTAGCGTTTTCAAGAGCTTCGTCAGCCTTTTTATAGGTTTCTGAAACCTCATTCTGACGCTGGTCCAGAATCTTATGAACCCTGTCAAAGAGAAAATGCTTGAACACCCATACCAATATAAGCAGGTTGCAGAGCGTAAAAAATATAGTGCCGATGTCAATGGATAAAAAAGATAACTGATTCGGCATTTCCATTCAAATTTCCTCCGATTTATTATTTGTTTTTTTCTTAGAGTGAACCTAAAAATGGATTTACGAACAGTAAAATAAGAGCAACTACGAAACCATAAATACCTGTTGATTCGGCTACAGCACAACCGATAAACATTGTTCTTGTTACAGCACCTGAGCTTTCAGGCTGTCTTCCGATAGCTTCACATGCCTTACCTACTGCGAAACCTTCACCGATACCAGGACCGATACCTGCGATCATTGCAAGACCTGCACCGATTGCTGAACCCATTAAAATCAAAGCTTTAGCTAACATTTCCATATCCATAATAATTTACTCCATTTCTCCGCCGGTTTAATGTTGAAATTTAACGTCTTTTCCGGGGTAAAAGACTGTTTTTCAGAAGATAAGCTAATCCTCCGATTTTGCATTTGCAATATTTGCCATTGTAAGCATCATAAAGATAAATGCCTGCATAAATCCTGTGAACAGGTCAAAGTAAAGCGACAGAACTGCCGGAATACCGATATTGAAAATCGGGAACTGAAGTCCGATTGCCAGTGAAAGACCTGTCAGGGCAAAATAAAGAAGACTTGTAATGATAGTACCGCCGCCGATGTTACCGAAATGACGGAACGCCATTGAAACAGGTGTTGAAACTTCACTTATGATGTTAAGGGGATTGATAAAGCTCTTTAAGTAACCACCGATACCATCCGCCTTGATTTTCGCACGTTCAATAAGTACAAATGTCATAAGTGCCCATGTCAGAACAGTACTGAAGTCTGCTGTAACAGGACGAAGTCCCGTAAGCCCGATAAGACTTCCGAATATTGACGATGCAAACAGCGCTCCGATATACGGTGCAAACCATTTATACTCTTTTCCCATCGCACTCAGAACCTGATTATCGACAATTTCGACAAGAAATTCAGCTATAACCTGCCGTTTTCGTGTAGGCTTAACTGTCATATTATGAGTCAGAAACAGGACAAGGGCTATAAGACCTGCCATAACCAGCCAGCTTATGATAATAGTTTCGGTAAGATTTATTCTGAAACCGAAAATTTCAAAGCTGAAGGCTATCTTAGGACCGCCAACTTCAATTTCTCTGACGCCCTGAAAAAAATCAGACACCTTCATTCAGCCTTTTCCTCCTTCCTCAGTAATGTTTTTTCTCCATAAACAAGCTTTGGATAGAAATAAGGGATAACAGCAGCGATCATACATTCAGTACACCAGAGCATTGCTATTACAGTGAGCAATGATACAACAGACATTCTGATGATATACCATATAACCATTTTTGTGCTGTTTTTGTTCCCACCTCTTTTTACAATGTCGTATAAAGACCTGTTAAGAAGAAACAGATTCAGCAGCATTCCGGATGTTCCGATAAGTAGTCCGGCTGCTACCGACAAGGTAAATCCAACAAAAACAGAGGATATCAGATATACTGCAATGTTCAGAAAAACCGTTCTTATTAAAATTATTTTCAATTCTTTTATAAAAGCCTCTTTTTCCAAATGTACCCTCCGAGATTTCAATTCACCTTTTGAATGTCATAACTCTATTATACCATAAATTTGAAAAAAATCAATAATTTTTCGCAAATTTTTTCGCCTTATTTATAAAAAATGTATATTTACACTGTATAATCTTGAGCAAAGTGTTGTAAATCAAGCAAATACATATCATCAGAGCAACAATAATTTTTATAAAAAAATAACTTTTATTTTGTAAAAATAAAAAATTTAATATTTTTTTGTTGAAAATGATTGAAATTCGTTAAAAAATAGTATACAATAATAAGTAGATAAATATTTTTATTTCATATAAATAAACGCCACCTTTTAAAGAAAGGCAAAATAATGAAAATAATTAAAGGAACAAGCATAAGCAAGGGCATTGCTTTCGGACATATCCATTTTCAGAACGTGCAGCTTCCTGAAATCGGAGAACAGTTTACAGATTCCCCTGAAAATGAGGTTATGCGCTTTAGCAAAGCCTGCGCCGATACGCTTAATCTTCTGCAGACGCTTTACGAAAAAACCATAAACATTGCCGGTGAATCAGATGCCAAGATTTTCAGCATACAGCAGATGATGCTTCATGACAGTGATTATGTAAACACAATAATAAGGCTTCAGAACAGAAAATTACTCTGCTGAATACGCTGTATATAAAACTGCAAATAAATTTATCGATTTCTTTATGGGTATGGATAATGAAATAATGCGTTCAAAATCTGCTGACATTATTGACATTTCGTGCCATATTATAAAGTACCTTACAACAGGTCAGCGATTCATAGATGTCCCGAAAATTTCTGATGCAATTATAATTTCAAATCTGTTTATCCCGAGTCAGGTTATCGGACTTGGCATTGCATCTGTCAATGCACTTGTTGTTGTCAGCGGAATGAAAAAATCCCATGCATCATTTCTGACAAGAAAGCTTGAAATTCCATCTGTTATAAATGTCTGTGAAATTGACCGTGAAATGGAAGGCAGGTTTGCGGCGGTTGACGGATTCAACGGTGAAATTATTATTGAACCGGATGAGGAAACAATAGCATTATTGAAATTACGTCAAAAACGATATGCACAGATTAAATGTGCCATGAATAATGCTGTCAGCAAAAAAGCACTGAACGAAAACAAACAGAAAGTCAAGCTTATTGCACTTGACCTTGACGGAACAATTATCAGTAATTCAACAAATATTTCGGAAAAATGCATTGACGCTATAAATGCAGCTGACAAAAAGGGCATTACCGTTGCAGTGTGTACAGGACGTGTAATGGGAGAAATCCCTGAAAAAATCAGAAATATCGAAAGCATAAAATATTTCATTACATCAGGTGGTTCATCAATTACAACTGACAAGAAATTCCCGCTTTACAGTGATACTATTGAAACAGAAACAGTTGACAGTATTCTTGAAATTCTAAGCGATTATGATTGTCTTATCGACCTTTACATTGACGGTCAGGGATACATGCAGAAATCTGACCTTGAAAAGCTTGAGCACTTCAATGTAACCGATGGCTTTGACGAAATTTTACATACGGCACGAAGCTTTACTGATAATATTCTTGAATACTACTATTCAAACAGACCAAGTCTTGAAAAAATCAACCTTTTCTTTGCACATAAAAAGGACAGAAATGAGGCTATTTACCGTATCAGCAAGCTTGACCCTGCACCAAAGGTTGCGCACTCGATGGCGTATAATCTTGAAGTTACATCAAGCACCTCCTGCAAAGGTCAGGCGCTTCAGTATCTTACCCGTGTGCTTGGTGCTGACATGTCAGAAGTAATGGCAATGGGGGACAGCAATAATGACATCTCCATGCTGAAGCTTGCCGGCGTTTCCGTTGCTATGGGAAATGCTTCCGAATCTGTCAGAAATGTTGCAAGATATATTACAGACACCTGCGAAAACAACGGTGCGGCAAAGGCTATTGAGCTTTATGCGTTAAAATAATAACATTCAGAGTTGTAATTAATTTCTTTATTTGAAGTTTTCAGAAAAAGTTAATTTTATGCTGACGGGTGACCAGTGGTCACCCGTTGTTTTTTATAGGATAAATTATATTCAGCTCATAAACATTTTGTTGTCTGTGCCTGTGATTTGTAGGGGCGAGCAATGCTCGCCCGTAAAACAAACTGTAATTCGAACGGGCGGTCATTGACCGCCCCTACAACAAAAATCAAATAAAGTAGAACACTAAATATAAATTTTCCCAATAAAGATTTTTTACAGTACATAAAGAAACTGCCTTTTTTGTGACATATTTATATTTGAAAGTGAATATAATTCTACTATTAACCAATAGTAGAAAGTGTGGGGTCAGATGCGTAAACGTAAAAAAAGAAACGGAAAAATCAAAAAAATCATTCTGCTGACAGCCACTGTCTGCATTGTCAGTATATCTTTATACAAATTCTTTCCACAGATAAGCCGTGCTGCATTTATTTTCACAGGAAGCATTGACTTTTCATCCGAACCTGACAATTATACAGGTGAAAACGATTCGGATTTCTTTAATATTTTTGCAGATTCAAAAGAAGCAAAGGCTGAAGAAAGCAGCAATGAAATCGCAGTTTCGGCATCAGTCGATCCAGGGCCAAAGCCATACCCCGAAAAATGGCTCGAAGGTGAAGGAACAATAACTCCTGACACGTTTGAACGATACACAGGCGACAAATTCATAGGATTAAAAAAAGGCGGACAAATACAAAATGAAACCTCGGTTTTAAACTCCGTTCTTATAGAAGAAAGTCAGAATCCGCCGAATTTTACTATAGACGCCGATGAAACGCCGCAGGTTCTGATAATGCACACTCACACAACCGAAAGCTTTGAGCCTTATGAAAGAGAAAATTTCGACTCCTCATTTAACTATCGTACAACCGACCCCTCAAAAAATGTTGTTATGATTGGCGATAAAATCACTCAGGAGCTTGAGGATGCAGGAATAGGTGTAATTCATGATACAACAATTCATGATTACCCGTCATATAACGGTTCATACGAAAGGAGTGCAGAAACGGTCAAAAAAATTCTAAAGGAAAATCCCACAATAAAGGTTGTTCTTGACATTCACAGGGATGCTATCGGCACAGGCGATAACATACTCCAGCCAACCGTAGAAATCAATGAAAAAAAAGCCGCACAGGTAATGATTATCTCCGGCTGTGATGATGGTACACTTGACATGCCCGACTATATAAAAAATTTCAGATTCGCATCCCATCTGCAGCAGCAGCTTTCATCAGATTATCCAGGTCTTACTCGTCCCATACTTTTTGACTACAGAAAATATAATCAGGATCTCACAACAGGAAGTCTGCTCATAGAAGTAGGCACTCATGGAAATACACTTGAGCAGGTATCCTATTCAGGAGAACTAATCGGAAAATCACTTGTAAAAGCATTGAAAGATTTAGAGGAATAAAAATGGAAAGAAAACGAAAAATCCGCAGAGCATTTATATTAACAGCTGCTATTTATGTAATAATCAATATTTTTATATTCGGCCTTATGAGGGCATATATAAATACCAATAATATTATAAGCCGCAATCAACTTGTTATGGCATCTGTATCAGAAAACAGAGATAAAAAAACAATAAATATTCTTGGAAAAAACTTTGAAATTGATAAAAGCAATACTGCCGGAACACTTGCAAAGCTCTGCACCTATACAGTTATGTCCGATAAGCTTCGGATATGTACTGATATAATTTTAAAAAGCAAGGAATTTATTCTTGATTATTTTTAACACTTGCAAAATCATAAAAAATATGATATAATATATTTTATAAGAGTGCCTGTAGCTCAGCGGATAGAGCATTGGCCTCCGACGCCATGTGCGATGGTTCGATTCCATTCAGGCACTCCAGCCGGGTGACCCCGGAGGACAAATCGCTTCTCACTTTGTGGGGAGCGATTTTTCTTTTTGTCACGACCATAAAATAAACTTCGCGATGTTTAGTAACATTTACAACTGAAGTAAATCGCGGTGTGGGTCCAGCGTCACGCTGGTTTTGGCTCGACCGCTTACTTTTCATCTATTTCATAGTGATATGACAGGTGCGTGACCGCACGGGACAGATCGCTTCTCACTTTGTGGGGAGCGATTTTCTTTAGTCTTCCTCCGTGTGGAGGGTGACTTAAATCACTCCTTTTAGAAAATGTTCCACGTGATTTCAATCCACACCCTCCGTGTGGAGGGTGACTAAATCTATAATCGGAGACACAAGCTGCCCGACTGACTTATGACAAGATTTTCTCCATCAAGAGACAGATACCTGTCGGGATTGTTTACATATACAGCATTATTATTGTCAATAACCCGAAACAGCTGTCATACACGTATCAGCTGGCTGAAACTAAGGTCGAGTCAACAATCATTAAAACTATCTCATAATATTAATTCATTGTTTTCAGAATACAATATAAAAAATGATTTCTTTGTATGAGTATTACTTGAGTGCTGCCTATCATTTTCAGCATATCCTACAATTTCTATAAAAGAATGAGCCCGGTTCAATACCGAGCTCATTTTCATTCATTTTAAGGCAATACCGCACAAAGATTACACGGAAGATGCGCAGTCAGATTTTTCATTTTGCAAGACTTCAAGTGATTTATTATTCTGATTTTTGTTCATTGCGACGATTTTATATATTACTGCCTGCTTTTGCTTGGCACTAACCAGAACTGTGGACTGTTTGACGCTTACATACTATTTATTCACTATGGTCTTCCACCTTGACAGTTTGGACATTTTCTATCCCATATATCTGTGCCGTTAGCATAATACCTATTTCCACAATCCAGACATTCCATATCATAAAAATACTGGTTATTATCTGTGCCGGGTTTATCTGCCTTCCCTAAATTCTTTTGATTATTTTTATTTATATATCCGACATCTGTTGATTTTAACAGCCTTATTTTTTTATCATTACTGTTCATAGCATCCTCCTTATTGACTGCTTCTTTTTTTACTCTGTTAACACTAACTTTTAATCCCATCTTAGACAGAGCATTTTGAAATTCAGATAATTTATCATTTGTGAATTGAGGAGCAGAAGCAAATGTAATTGTTCTGTTCTTATGGTCGACTTCAACGTTCGTAGCTCCGGCATCTTTAACCATATTTTCCAACACTTTTATGCCACGTCTCATATTATACCATTTCTTGAATATATTCAGAAAACGTGCTGCCACTATGATAATGAGAGTAATCACTACGCCTGTGATAATACTATACCAGTATTTCAAAAGAAATAATAATCCTATTCCGAATAAAAGAACATATGCGACACATTCATGTTCGTATCTGGCTTTATTGTTTTGCCACTGCTTATAATGTTCATATGATCTTTCTCTTTCTTTATCCGTCATAGAATCCACCTCTGATAATATCTGTTTTACATATTAATGTGTTAAAAAGACACAGACACTCCTTGTCGGCTGATTTAAGTCCGGTATGGCTTCCCGTGCATTCCATATCTTATTATTAATTATAACAATCGTATAAGAAAAAGTCAAGAATTTTTCTTATAAAACAGTAAAATACACTTTTTAAGTCATATTTGCAACTCCGAGATAAATTATTTTCTTTCAAAAAGCTCCAAAGAAAAAGCCGCACCCAGAGTTTTCCAGGCACAGCTTATACAAGATTTTATCTTTTTTTATAAATAACAAGTTCAGGATTCTTACCATTTTCTTCATAGGTACAGATAAGAATAAAGTCCATGCTTGCGGCTATGCCGAAGCATCTGTCTCCTCCGAATTCACTTTCAAGCTGATTTCCGAGATATGTAGCATTATCGTCCAAATACTTTACTGTATTTCCGTTCGGCAGAGTATATTCAAGATTGATGTAACTGCCCACAAGTGCGTTGAGCTTTTCAAGCTTCGGCATACCTTCAATATTCAGTGCATTAATTTCCGAAATAAGAGTTTTTTTGAATTCATCAAAAGCTTCGTTACCGCCAAGTTCCTCATATCGCTTCCAGTAATCGAGCTTCGGAAGTACTTCCTTAAGATATAAACGTACCTCTTCTTCCGTGTGTTCTTCACTGACCATGTTCTTAACGCATACGTCAATCAAATCGTCCATATCACTGTACATGTATTGCCCATCTGCATAACACCATTTACAGTAATGCTCATTGAATATGCCATCCTTTTCCTTACTTATAACAGAATCCTCAAGAGGCATTCCGCAGCATTGACAGATAAGCTGTCTCGGAGAGCCTAAAAGAGTATTTATTGAAACATCAAACAGCTTTGACAGCAGTTTGAGTGTTTCTGTGTTCGGAACAGTTTCACCGTTTTCCCAGCGTGATACTGCCTGACGTGTTACAAAAATCTTCTCTGCAAGCTCATCCTGTGATAATCCTTTTTTCGTTCTGAGTTCAAATATAATTTCTTTTGTTTCCATTGTTTTTCACCTCACTATTATTATAACATACAGCCGGTTTTCAATCAAGCAACCCGCTGTTGCTGTCAACAAAAAGTAATCACCCTGTATTTTCTTTTAAACCTTTTATTTTCCGTCACAAGAATCTGCACCTTGAATTCCATACTGTCACTCATATGTGCAAAAGGTTCTTCCTTATATACACTCACAACAGAGCTGCTGTTTTTATATTTTTCAGCTTCCGAAAGGGCAGCCTGATAAATACGGTTATACTCCCCTGCTTTATCGCCGTAATTCCTGTCCGGATATACAGAAGCCGCTGTCTTTATTTTACGGATTATCAGATTTACAATTTCACTATGCTTTGGTTTTGTCAGCAGCTTTGCAATTACCTTTTCAGTATGACTGTTTATACCACGCTTTTTAATGTAGTTATATAAGGCTTTATCTCCTGCTTCAAAAGTAAGCTTCATAAAAATTTCAGCTGACTTCTCTGTTGTAAACTCAACATAATCACTGTTGCTCATATACTTTTCAGGCACGCTGTTAAAGTATCTCAAAGGCTTGAACTGCGAAAGCTCTGCAAGTTCGGTTTCCTGCTCTGTGCAGTAGCCCGTTAGACATTTGTACTTGTCATTTATTATCCCAAGCCAGTAGTCAATAAGTCTTAAATCACAGTATCCATAAACCCAGAAATGTCCCGTATTTCCGTAATTGTAGGAATAAGCCGAAACTCTCACATCTGTAAAAGTCACCGTAAAAACATTTTCATTGCCCTGATGAAAGACAAGCAGAAATCTGTCCCCATATTTTTCAACCGAAACGTCTGTATAACCGTCATAATCGGTGAGACATTCACCCTTTATTTCAGAATCTGCAAATTCAAGAAAGCTCTCAACACAGTCATTGGCAAGATATATAATTTTAAAATCACTTTCATCTGTAATAAATTCTATACACTGCTCCTCAAGAAGTTTTGCAAGATTTAAAAGCTCCAAAGGCATATCCTCTGTAAGTCCCGGAAGATACTGTCGTAAATTATTTATGTCATTCATAATATTCTCTTTTCTTTTTCTGATGATTTTATTATATCATAAATCATCTGAAATTCCAATAACCAATTATAAATTTAAAATCTTTTGTTATCTTAAAATCGCTATAATGTTGATGATATAGCAATATACAATCCTCGTTCTGTTGTAGAAGCCTGTCGGAGAAAGAGATTTACAAATTACTGGTCACAGACAGCAACATATAATGCACTTAAAACCCCTATAAATCTTAATTTTGATGGTCATAAAGAATTAATTATAAAACCAATCCCGATAATGATTATAAAAAGCATACATGTAAGATTGAACGAATTGTGAGGTAAGTTAAAGTATGTTTATGAAATTTTATGCGTAGCAGGCAAAAACCACCTCAACCCACGCAGATACGCATTTGGGAATTATCAAAGAGATAATTTCTTACAAGTCATATATCTATTCAAATCCCGAAACTACGTCGTTTCGGGATTTTTCTATGCAAAAAATTATCAGGCTGATAAAAACAGCCTGATAATTAAAAATCAATCATGAAAAAATAAGGTTGCCATGTGTTCCAATCCATATTCTGAAAGTAATCTTTTTATGCTTTTTTCAGCATCTCTACGACTATAATGATTAATTTCCAAATATTCATCATCTTTTTCATTAATATGCGAATACAAAACCAATCCGGCCAAAAGGTTGTCCATAGTTTTGTTTTGTATCAACGAAAAGAGCATTTCTTCTGCTTCAGCAATGTTTCCAATGTCTATATTTTTCAACATGTCATCAGCTATCTGTCTTGTTTCTGCATCTTTTATATATTCTGTTGATGGAGACGGACTATCAATTTTAAATATTAATTTCATTAATACTTGTATTATCTGATGTATTTGTCTCATGATATAGTCTTGTTCAAACATGGTAATCCTCCTTTCTGTAAAGAGTATTTACAGAAAGGACTTAATTGTTCATTCGTACTTTGTTATCAATGGAGCTATTTCTTTTTATGCCCATATCCAAAGCGTTTTTGCAAATACAAAAGGTATTATATAATGGCAGACTAAGAATAAAACATTCTATCTGGACTACCATTAATTTTACGCATAGAATAACAGGTAAAAGCAACCACCTTAATAACACAATTTTTTTAATTATATTCATAAAAACTGTTCCTGAATTTATATTTTTTATAATTATAGTCGATAAACGAAAAAATGTCAATAGTTTATGGGATGAATTTTATCTTCTGTACCTATAAGAAAAACAGGCTGATAAAGTCCGAATAAAAAAGGAACTAAATGTACAAAAGTCTTGACAAAAATTTAAATATATTGTATTATATTATTATATACAATAATTTTAGGAAGGAATAAAATAATATGGCTCTTTTTAACATAATGGAAGGATTTGTAGAAGAAGCAATTGACGCTCTTATTAAAGAAAATGATTGCTGTAGTTGTTATAAATGTCGTGAAGATATTAAATGTATTGCTCTCAATTCGCTGCCGGCAAAATATGTAAGCACCAGAAAAGGAGAATTGTTTTCAAAGTTAGAGCAGGAAGCCAAATTACAGCATATGATTGATGTAAATATTGCTTGCATGAACGCAATCAAACTTGTAAAAAATCAACCGCATCATGATGATGAATAAGATTACACTGATATTGCGTTTCTGCCACGTCCTATAGAAAGAATTGTCAAATAAAGTTCGTATTACCCCCGAAACTGTATTGTTTTGGGGGTATTGTTATGGAACCTTGAAAATACGGTATCCTTCAATTATTGAAACAAACCCGAATTTATGTTATAATACATGTAATATAGCTTTGTTGGAGGTGTGGCGTTATGTCTGAAATACTGATAATCGAAGATGATACATATATAAATAACCTTATTTTCAAGGCGCTGACTAAAGAGGGTTACAGCTGCCGGCAGGCTTTTTCAGGTACTGAGGGATTGCTTTACGCCAAAAGCGAGGAGTTTTCCCTTGTAGTTCTTGACCTTATGCTGCCCGGAATAAACGGAGAGCAGCTTCTCCCGAAGCTTAAAAATGAGCTTGACATTCCTGTTATTGTTCTTTCAGCAAAGGACAGCCTCGACAGTAAGATTGACCTGCTCAATGCAGGTGCCGAAGATTATATGACAAAGCCTTTTGAGATAGAGGAGCTTATTGCAAGAATCGGAGTACAGCTCAGACGCAGTCTGGGAGCTAAAAATACAAAACAGCTAAGTCATAAAAAACTTGTTTTAAATCTTGAGGAGATGTCCGCTGAAATTAACGGCAATATAATTTCGTTTACAAAGCATGAATACAAAATTCTCGAACTTCTTATAGGAAACCCCAATCGTGTTTTTACAAAGCAGGACATATACGATTACGCATGGGAGGATATTTACATCGGTGAGGATAAGACTGTAAATATGCATATAAGCAATATCCGTAAAAAGCTTAAAGCGGTTACTGATGAGGAGTATATTGAAACTGTCTGGGGAATAGGCTTTAAACTTTCTAAATAAATTCAAAAAATTCTTTAAACTTTCTTTACCTTTTCTTTGCGATTTTTTGAATAGTAAACTGTAAAATGTAATTGTAAGGAAAACAGAAAGGAAATAAATTATGGATTACATATTAACCACAAACTCACTTACCAAAACCTTTGGCAATCACAAGGCTGTAAATCAAATCAGCATTAATATCCGTCAGGGAGAAATCTATGGGCTTATCGGAAGAAACGGTGCAGGTAAAACAACGCTTCTTAAAATGATAAGCGGTCTTTCAACACCTACAGAAGGAGAATTCAGCCTTTTCGGACATACAGGCAGAGAACGCCTGCAGGTAATGAACCGTATAGGTGCTCTCGTTGAAAATCCAGGGATTTATCCTAATCTTTCGGCTGCTGAAAATCTCAAGCTGAAATGTATCGCTACAGGTGTACGTAACAAAAAGGTTGTTCCGAAGATACTTGAAACTGTCGGTCTTGCAGATACAGGTAAAAAACCTGCCGGTAAATTTTCTCTTGGCATGAAACAGAGACTCGGTATTGCTCTTGCACTTATCGGCGAACCTGACCTTGTTATTCTTGATGAGCCTATTAACGGACTCGACCCGCAGGGTATTGCCGAGGTGAGAGAAACAATCGAAAAGCTTAATAAGGAGCATGGAATTACCTTTATAATCTCAAGCCATATTCTTGAGGAACTTTCAAAAATCGCCACAAAATACGGCATTATTCATAACGGTACTCTGGTTAAGGAGCTTACAAGAGAGGAACTCATGCTCGAATGCAGTGAACGTATAGAGCTGAAAACCGATAATAATTCAAAGGCTTGTACTGTTCTTGAAAGTATGGGTATTCATGAATACAAGGCTGTGGATAAAGACACAATTCAGATTTTTGAACGTCTGGGCGACACGGGCGACATAACAATGAAGCTTGCGGAAAACAAGATTAAAACTATTGCAATCTACGTAAAGAACGAAGCACTTGAAGACTACTATTTCAACTTGACAGGAGGAAACAAAAATGCTTAATTTAATAAAAATGGATTTATACAGACTTGTACGTTCAAAATCCTTCTGGGTAATGATTATAGTAACGGCTATGGTTGCATTTATAAGTGCTTTCGCAACAAATTATTCTTTTGAAGCGATTGACAGTTTGACAGAGTCAGAAGCTATGTCAAGTATGGGTTTCGATACAGATTCAGATAATGCGATGAGTATTGGTTTAACTGATGAGTTTAATGAAATGGATATTTTGTTTGGCGGTGAAAAGGTTTATTATACCGAAGTTTTTAATTACGACTTTTCGGCTCTTACTATTCTTTTGTTCTGTGCAATTTTCCCTCCGATTTTTGTAAATGCAGAGCAAAAATATGGTTTTGTCAAAAATATTGCAGGACAGATGCCGAACCGTGGAATGCTTGTTCTTTCAAAGCTTTGTGCAGTAGCTGTTCAGGTGATTATAGTATTTGTGACATATATGATTGCTTCATCTATATCATGCAGTATTCTGTTTGGAGACAGACTTGTATTTGACTTTTCAGCAGAGTTTATAAAAGTATTTGCACTTCATTTCCTTCTGCACTATGCCTTTGCAGTCCTTGTAACAGCAGTGACAATTCTTCTGAGAGGTTCAGCTCTTAGTATGACATTCGGCATCATTATTTCAGCAGGCGTTACTACATTTATTTACAGCTTTATAGATATTGTTTTACACAAGATAGGCTTCAGTGAGGACTTCAGCATCGGAAACTTTGCGCTGGAATCATGTATCGGCGATGTGTCAACACAGCTTTCGGGCGGCGACCTTGCAAGAGTAGTAACAGTTGGTGCGGTCTTTTTAATAGCGTCAATTGCAGTATCAGTGGTTACTATGTGCAGGCGTGATGTAAAATAAGGAGTTTTTATGTGGATATGGGCAATTTCAGCCACAGCTTTATGCGTGGCAATCAGTGGAATATTCATAGCCTACAGGCGACAGGTTAAAAAGACCTGCCGCCATCTGGCATTTATGAAGGAGAATAAAACAAATATGCGTTTAAGGGTGGAGCTTCCCTTTTCTGAACTTAATGAGCTTTCAGACAATATAAACGAATTGCTTGACTCATCGGATAATATACGCATGACAGCAGAACGTAACGAGCGGAATTTAAAGGACGCAATAACAAACATTTCCCATGACATACGTACTCCGCTGACTTCGCTGGATGGTTTTTTTCATCTTCTGAAAAACTCCGATTCGGAGGAGGAACGTGTTCAGTGTACGGAAATTATTCAGAATCGTATAGACAATCTCAAGTATATGCTTGAAGAGCTTTTTACATATACAAAGCTTCAGAACGAGGACTATAAAATTCAGCTTGAGTCTATTGATTTCAACCAGTGTGTATGCTCTGCAATTGTCGGTTTCTACAACGAGTTTCAGGAAAAAGGCATTGAAGTACACACCGACTTTACCGAAGATGAAATTATTGTAAACGGTAATGCTGAAGCAGTACAGCGTATTATCGGTAATCTGCTGAAAAACGTTCTTGACCATGGAAGCAGAGAGGTTGAAATGACGCTGAAAACCAATAGTGACAAGGTTATTTTCACCTGTTCAAACAAGGTTGACAATCCTGACAGCATTGATATTTCTCAGGTGTTTTCCCGCTTCTACAAGTCCGACCCAGCCCGTACCCATTCTTCAACGGGACTCGGACTTGCTATAGCCAAAGGACTTGCAAAGCGTATGAATGGCGATATGAATGCTACAGTACAGGATGGATGGTTTACGATTGAAATGCGGTTTGGAAAATGATATTTTCTGAAGTTGACATAAATATGTTATTATAGTATAATTTAATTAAGGAAGCTGTACCAATAGAATTTGTACTATAGGTACAGCTTATTATATAAACAGGAAAGGAGATATGTCATAAGACATAATTAATTATATGAGAGAGAACAGTTGCAGACTTTTCAAACGCTGTGGCGGATGTCAACTGAAAGAAGAATACAATCAGCAGTTAAAGTGGAAACAGTCAAAGGTTGAGAGATTTTTATCAAAATTTGGCAAATGCAGTAAAATTATCTCAATGGAAAACCCGTATAACTACAGAAATAAGGTACAACACGGCTTTTATACAAACCCTAAGCGCCAGATTATATCGGGAATTTATCAGTCGGGAAGCGGAAAAATAGTTGCCTGTGAAAACTGCTTTCTTGAGGATTTGCAGGCTGATAAAATCATAGCTACAATAAAAAAGATTATGCAGTCACTTAAAGTTTTTCCGTACAATCCAAATACGGGCAAAGGCTTTGTCAGACACGTTATGGTAAGAAAGGGTTTTCACAGCGGTGAGTATCTTGTATGTATTGTAACTACCAGAAGTGAATTTCCTTCAAGAAAAAAGTTTGTTTCACAGCTTCTGAAAGCTCATCCATGTGTTACAACAGTAGTTCAGAATGTATGCGATAATCCTATGCCTCTCACTATGGGAGAGCAGGAGTTTATCATGCATGGCAAGGGCTATATTGAGGATAAGCTTTGCGGCAAGACCTTTAAAATTTCAGCAAAATCATTTTATCAGGTTAACCCTGTGCAGACGGAAATTCTGTATCGTACAGCAATGGAATTTGCACAGCTTTCAAAAGACGATACCGTTCTTGACTGCTACTGTGGAACGGGTACTATCGGCATTATTGCCTCCGATTACTGCAAGGAAGTAATGGGCGTTGAGCTTAACAGTACCGCTGTTGCAGACGCTCAAAAAAATGCTCTTGAAAATAAATGTGATAACATTACATTCATGAATGAAGATTCGGGAAGCTTTATGCAGAAAATGGCTCGTTCAGGCAAAAAGGTAAATGTTGTTTTTACCGACCCTCCGAGAATCGGAAGCGATAAGAAATTTCTCGAAAGCCTTGCAGCTCTTGCTCCGGAAAGGGTTGTGTATATTTCATGCAATATTGAAACACTCAGGCGTGACCTTGTTCAGCTTTCAAAAATGGGTTATTCCGTTAAGAAAATTCAGCCGGTGGATATGTTCCCGCATACAAGGCACATTGAGTGCGTGGTATTGATGTCAAGGGATAAGACGTAAAATCCCAGTTCTACGTACTTTTTCAGAAATCACGGAGAAATGAGCTTTTGACAACAAATACACGCATACGCATATTTGTGTGGGGATTGGATGTCATATCCAAATCGAATGAAAGGCACTAAAAAAGCATTCCTTGGGAATATTTCTCAAGGAATGCTTTTTAATTATTAACGATTTGATAGCCACAGAATGTTTCTTGAATAAAACCAGCTGTTTCCAATTCTTTTATTGCAGATTTGATAGCTGTTTCTGAAAAACGTTTTGCTTTATCTTCTGACCACTGCTTGAAACCAGTTATAATTTCCTCAGTAGTGGCACAACTAAGTTGCTGGATAATGAACAATGCAGTACCTGCACCTTCGACTTCTTCTCCTTTTGAAAAATGATTAGTAAACGATGCAGCTCTTTCGATAAAAGGCGAATAGAACTCTATCTTTTGAATTGTACTATCGCTTATCAATTTCTTCATTAGGATTTCGTAGGCTTCGTTTGTACTTCTTACTTTATGGTAACGCTCAAACTCCTTAATTTTTTTAGAGATGACTTCAATGTCGTGATCATAAGGACCGTACTTCTCTTTTATAAAGCGGAAATATTGGTACCTGATAAAACAGTCATGAAGTATGCAGTTTTTTGCAAACACACTTTATTGAAGTGTTCTATATCAGGCAGAAGGTGGAATTTGATTTGCATCAGCAATAATGCAGATAATGAAAGCTGTGGTTCCGCTACTGGTATTGCTTGATAGTCTCTAGAAGGCTCATATACATAAATAGAAACCTCGTCGCCAAAGCAACTTAATTTTTCCACTATCTTCTGCTTAACCTCGCTCCAAATTAGTCCACCATTTCCACTTCCTAATGGTGGAATCGCAATAGAAGGAATATTCTTTTCCTTGATTAATGCTACTAAAGCATCTAATCCGGAAGTGATATATTCCATTTTTGATTTTTCACGCCATCTATCCTTGGTTGGAAAATTGACAATAAGCTTTGAGTCTTCTGAAAAACTGTGTAGTATTCCAGGTCTTAATTGATGTGATTTGCATTTCTTCACGTATTCAGCATTCATTTTGGGATATCGCATTTTAAACTGGTATGCAATTCCTTTTCCCATGTATCCTTCGCAGTTGACTGTGTTTACAAGAGCGAAAGCATCAGATTCAAGCAGATTACCAACTACAAAGTAAATCATGGTTCCTCCTTTCTGCTAAACAATCAAAACATTATCATTCTTTGTTGAGTACCAAAGAAAGTTTCTCCAATATAGACTTTGATGTGACGGATGTTCTTTTCACGAAGCATCCTTTCTACGACTTCTTTGTCGGCTGGGCTTTTAACATAAATAATGCATATGTTTCCTATGTCAACTTTATCTCTAATCAAGCATTCTGCCATTCGTATTTGGCTATTATACCCAACTTCGCCTTGTGTTAATTCCATCGTATCCCAATCAATTTGATTAAATCCATCAGAATACTGAAAAGCTTGCGGTTTCATATTGCTTAATGGATGTGCCGTCAGTATCAAAGCACCACAACGTTCAGCCACATTCCTATACATACATAAAAAAACGAAAGCATCATTAGGGTGATCGTATCTTATTCTATAATCAAATGTCGTTCGAGGGTGAAAGTGAAATGGAACATAATTATCCCATCCTTCAACTACTCTTCCCTCAATAATTTGTGGGTCAGCTACATCTCTAAATGGCAAGTTTTGAGATGTGAGCATGGCACGGGATAATAAACCTGTTTCAAGGATGGATTGAAGATTTTTAAGTTCTGTTTGATGATAAAGAAGATGACCATCTTTGATACTTGTGGGACTCATAACTACATTCCTTTCCATCGGCAAGATATTCTACATATACATTATATCATATCTCACCTCTCTTTTCAAGACCCTATTCGATTTTTTCACTTCTCCACCACAACATCCCCCCGACTTCAACCGAAACACCAGATAATCCCCGAACACCGTCACCCTCTCCACCAAATGTTTCACCAGCATCTCATCAAACTCCGTGATGCCATGTGACAGGGAATGGTTAAACGCTCGAGCTTCCGGATTCGTTTTTATAGCTCTTTAAGGCCTCATTTTCATAACGATGGTTTCACGGATAATCAGGCTGAAATCAATTTTGTATGAACTTTTTTACGCATTTTTTGTCTACTTTATTGACATTGATCCAATATCCATCTCTGACAAATTGTTAAACAAGTCCCGCAAAAGTCAGATTTATTTTTAAATATTTTTATAGCTTACTTGACTTTTGATAATTAATATTGTAAAATATTTTTAAGCAGTAATTGCATTTTTAATATTACAAATAATGCTGTTTAAATAATTTATTTGTATTAATAAAGGAGGTTTTATTATGAATATTGAAAAAAATATGAATGGAACAAAGCTTACACTTATACCTGTGGGAAGACTTGACACTACAACTTCTCCTCAGTTTGAAGCTGAAATCGGTGACCCTCTTAATGGGATAAGTGAACTTATCATTGATATGAAAAAACTTGAATACATATCATCTGCCGGACTTCGTGTTATACTTAAGGCACAGAAGAAAATGAATATACAAGGATCAATGAAGATTATCAATGTATGTGACAGTATACGTGAAGTTTTTGATGTAACAGGGTTTAATGAAATAATTACAATTGAGTAAAAAATTTATATATTTTAAGGAGATATTATGAACTTAAATGAATTGACTATTGAACAGATAAATACCTTTTCTGTTCAGCAGGGAGCAACTGCACTTTCAAAGCTCCGTGAGGAAAGCTACAATGCTATGGAAGAAAACGAAGCACTTCTTATGCGTATATTAAAGGACAATAAAGATACTGAAATCGGAAAAAAATATGATTTTGCATCTATTGAATCCATAGAGGAATATCAGAAAAGACTACCTGTTACGACCTATGATGATTATGCGGAATATGTTTTACGTATGATAAATAACAATCAGAGTAATCTAATGACAGCGTATGATGTAGACCTTTACTGTGAAACAAACGGAACTCTTGGAAATCCGAAAATAATGCCTATGTCATCTAATGCAATCGCTGTTCAGAACACATATAATTCAGGTGTGTTTAATGGAATTAAAGGTGAGGAACTTGATCCGTCATGGATGAAGGGTCGTGCTATGACTCTTATGGAATGTAAGATGGTAGAAATCAAGGACGGAAAAAAATATGGTGCACTTTCATCCATTATGATGAGTGAAATGAAACCCGTTCTCGAAAAAATCTCATCAACTCCGTTTGAAGCGCTTTTTCCTGTAGGTGATACAGATGCCCGTTATCTTCAGGCGAGATTTGCTCTTGCGGCAAGTGACATAACTCAGATAAACGCTACATTTTTAAGCTTTGTTGCCGAGATTATGCGTTATATCGAAACTCACTGGCAAATGCTTGTTGATGATATTGAAAAAGGAACTATCAATCAGGAAATTAGAATGCCGGATGATGTAAGAAACAATCTGCTTGCAAAAATCAGTCCTATGCCTGAACGTGCTGCAGAGCTTCGCAAAATATTTGAAGAAGAAATGCATACAAAAATTGCAGTTAAGATTTGGAAAAATCTGAAACTGATAAGCGGTGTAGGTACAGGTGCATTTGAAATCTATGACAACAAGCTGAAAGAACGATATGTCGATGACAGCGTAAAATTCTTTTATGCAGGAATAAGCTCTACAGAAGCTATGTTTTCTGTTCCGCTTGGAATGGATATCAAGGACAGTGCTCTTGTGCCTAACAGTATATTCTATGAATTTCTGCCTGTTGATGCCAATGATGATTTTTCAAAAATTGTCACACTTGATAAGGTTGAGGTTGGAAAAGATTATGAAATTATTATGACAAATCTTTCCGGACTTTACCGTTACAGAATGCGTGACTGTATAAAAGTTATGGGAATGTACAATAATCTCCCTCTTATCCGTTTTCAGTACAGAATAGATCAGGTTGTGGATCTGATTGATGATCATACATCGGAAATTGCACTTACCAAAACTGCAACAGATACTGCAAAGAAGCTCGGTTTTGAGCTTGTGGATTTCTCAGTTTTTGCAGACAGAGAGGCTATGCCGCCAAAATATATATATCTTATTGAAGCAGTAAATATACCTGATGGGATTGAGCTCGGTGCAATACAAAAATGCATAAACGAAAATCTTGATAAATACAATCCTGAACTTGCTGCACAAATTGCTAAAGAAATGTGTGCACCGGCTGATGTTCATCTTCTTCAGGAAGAAACATATATGCTTTATCGTGACCTTATGGTTATGAAGGGACGTAATTCAGCCCAGCTCAAACCTGTAAGAATAATTATCAATGAACTGCAGCGCCGTTTCTTCTTTGGTTTGGTTGAAAAGGAATGGGAGGCATAATATGAACGGCAGACTGATTGAAAAATCATTCAGGTCGATGATGATTATGATGATATTTGCAGGTATTGTTGCAATGTGCGGGTCGGTTATTGACGGTATTGTAATAGGAAACGTTCTTGGTGCAGATGAAATGGCGTCATTCGGCTTTGCTTCGCCTGTATTTATGATTATTGCAGCAGTTGCAGGTGTGTTTGCAAATGGGGGAAAGGCACAGTGTTCTGTTTCAATTGGTGAAGGTGATTATGATGAAGCACGCAAAAACTTTACTCTGGCTGTAATACTTTCTGTTGTCAGCGGACTTGTGATAATGATTTGCTGTCTTACAGCAGCCGAACCGATTGCCATGCTGCTTGGAGCGAATGATAAATATGTAGACTCAACAGCCGACTACATAAGAGGTATTGCAATAGGAACACTTCCTATCATGCTTATGCAGGTGATAACAGGTTATCTTGGACTTGACGGTGCTGAATCACTTGGATTTGTTGGTGCAATTGTAATGTCAATTATAAACATTTCATTTGACCTTATGGTAGGATTTGTATGGCATGGTGGTCTTTTTGAAATGGGGCTTGCAACATCCTTCAGTTATCTTGCAGCAATTATTGCACAGCTTTTATATTTCAAAAGAAAAGATAAGCTTTTCTATCCTGTAAAAATAAAATTTTCCGCATCCAAGATTACGTCAATGGTAAATACCGGATTTCCAAGTGCAATCAGCCGTATATCCTTCAGTGTTTCTTTAATTCTTTTAAATTACATGCTTGCTGATTGTGTTGGAGAAATAGGAGTAACAGCCCTTTCAATACAAACTACATTAAGCAATTTTATTAGTGCGATATTCATGGGTATTACTTCAACAATATCAATATTCAGCGGAATGTACTATGGAGAAAAAAACAAAACCTCACTACGCATGGCATTCAGGATTGCATGCAAGTATGGTATTATTATTTCTGTTGCAATTGCAGCAATACTTCTTGCCTTTGCCGAACAGATTGCAGCCATTATATTGAACGCTGATGAGGCTATACTTTCACTGGCGGCTAACAGTCTGAGATTTTATGCTATTTCACTTCCGGGGGAAATACTTTCTCTCATATTAATGTATCATTATCTTTCTACAGAGAAAATTGTTTATTCACATACAGTTTGTATACTTCATAATTTTGTACTGCTTGTACTTCCTGCATTTCTTCTTGAAATGGCAATAGGAATCAACGGTATCTGGCTTGGCTGGTTTATGTCCGGAATATTGCTGATTCCGATTATGCTTCCAATACTGTGGAAATACAGAAGTGGAAAAATCGGTGATCTATGGATGGCAATTTCCAAAAATTTTGAACCTGAAAGTAAGAGAATTTTTGAAGTTTCAGTTTCTGATGATACAAATGAGCTTATGAAAGCGATAGAAGAAATCAGAAATTTCTGTGTAAATTCAGGAGTTGAAAAAAACAACATCTTCCGCATATGTCTTTCTATAGAGGAAATGGCAGGTAATATCATAAATCACGCATTTAAATCAAAAGGCGGTCATTTTATTGATCTACGTCTGATTGTAAATGAGGACAAAAGCGGCTGTATTTCCATTCGTGATAACGGAATTAAGTTTAATCCTCTTGCATATCAAAACAATCAAAATCAATATGGAATACGCCTGATTCGTGGTATTTCTACTGGTATAGACTATCATTACACTACATCAATGAACAATTTAAACATTTATATTTCAAGTTAAAAAAATGATATTCGGATAAATAAACGATAAAAATATTCTCTCCTAATTGAAGCAGATTGGTAAATCGGGTAAACATGGGGATACTGAATAACTTCTCAAAATATATCAAGAAATGTTATTACATTGAAAGAAAGGTACAGCGTTCGCTGTACCTTTCAGACTGTAGAAAAACCTCAATATTAAATTTTGTGCCGATTAAATCGGCAGATTTAAATTACAAAGGCAGATAGTAAGGGGACGCTTTTTCTTGCAAAGCGTCCCCTCTTGAAAAACAGCCCACCGGTCTGTTTTATCAATTCACCCCTCGTAAATGCGCCTTCGATAGGGGGTTTTCGCTCACTGCGGTGAGCGACCAAAGGCTCTGCCTTTGGATTCCGCCAGCATTTTTAAAAAATTGCTGGACCAAAAAACTTTTGGTTTGAAATTCCAAAAACGACTTTTTCGACAAACTGAAAGGTACAGCGTTCGCTGTACCTTTCTTATTTCTTATAATAACCGTATCATTATCATAGGAATGGGTGAAACTGTCGCAAACGTTCTTAAAGCACAGAAAGAGTATACCGATATAATTATGAGTACGCTTTGTAAACCAGATATTATTACCGCCCTTTTTCATTTTGAAAGTATAATTTCTCATTTGAACATCTCCTTTACTTCTTCAACAGTGTACACGCTATCCTTTTTGCTGTGCAATACGAGATGACAATTCGGACATACAGGAACAAGGTCTTTTATCGGGTCAACAACATAATCTTCCTTAATTTCATATAACGGCTTTATATGATGAACCTCGATTTTCCCTGCAAAATCTTCACCATATACTACACCAAAATCAAATCCACAAACCTGACAAGCTGTACCGTAATATGCTATACAACGGCTTCTTGCTTTAAGATTTCGCTCATACTTATTTGAAAGAATATCCCTCATAGCACCCTCTATCAGGATTTCATCAGGCAGTTCTGTATTGTTTATTGATTCAAACTCAAACTGTGGGAAAGGCTTGATTTTTCGGCTGTGATCCGTCAGCCACTTTTTCAGTTCTGTTTCAAAATAAGAAATCTCATAATCATAAACCTGGTTCAGGACTTCCTCAATCTGTGAAATATTAGCTGTTTCTTCTGATATATCCCAAAGCTTCAGCTTTATTTGTTCATCCCCGTTATCATTCAGATTCAAAGCGTTCAGAAGCTGATTACATGTTTTCTGCATACGCTTTCCAATATGTCTTTTGTCGAGAGTCAGCGTAACAGTTACTTTTTCATGCAGATTTTCAATTTCATAGCAGATAATATATCCGTCTTCATGCTCATTCTTTTCAAAAATTTCATTAAGATTATCGCTTGTAAAACGGATATTCTGCATGCCTTTACACAGCGATTGTTTAAAGTGGATGTTTTCGTTTTCCGTTGCTTTGTTCGCAGACCAGTCAATGAGAATTTTCCCGATAAGTCTGCCTTTTGTGGTTAAAACTTCTGTCATTATCCAAAATACTCCTGCATTAAGCTGTCAAATAATAACTGTGCCTTGTCAAGTGCTTTTATTTCTTACCAAATATTCTTGTATATAGTCTCCAAGCCTAACTTTCATATTGCACCTTCCCCTCATCCAAGAGTTTGTTTTCCTTTCATTGTATTTATATCAATTTTCAAATCCAACAACATTTCCGTATGGATTTCTTAAAGACAATTCATTTTTATCCCCTGTAATTACCCACAGATTTCGATAGGTAAGAGGGCGTGGAATTTTATCCTCACCATAGCCATCCGTAAAATAAATCAGCAATGAATCCCTGAAATACTTATCAGAATTTATATATTCAATAACAGGCGAAAACTCCGTTCCGCCACGTCCCGCAACATCAGACCTTACATCACTGGGTTTTCTTACAGTATAAATACGCTGAATTTCACTGTCACATTCAATTACGGTTATGCAATATTTCCTTTTTGAAATAATAGCAAAAATCTCATTGAATATCATTGAAACTTCTTTATCCGTAACTGACGCAGATGTATCTATTGCAACAGTGATTTTCAGAATTTTATCATTCATTTCACCCGACAGGTCATATCTGTTCGGTTGTCTGCGGTTTAATCTTGTGCGTGTTCTCTTTTTATCTGCTGTAATTGTGCCAATGTATTTTTTCAAAAGCTTCTGCCATGATATTTTAGGAGGTTCATTTATCAGCTTAATCTGTTCAAGATAATGTGCTGGCATAAGCCCTCTTATTTCATCGTCCATCATTTCAGCGGAAGTATTGATAAACTCCTTGACAACCTCTGTTATCTCGTCAGCATCATCACTGTCACTCCAGTTATGATCATCAATTCTGACACAATTATAACGTGTAATGATATCATCTCTTTCCTCAGAATCACTTTCCTGAGAGCCTGTGTTATCATTTTCGTTATCGGGGTTAGCCTTATCTTTAATAAGATTGAAATAATAGCTGTAATTTTCAAGCGGACGTATATTTCTCAGTCTGAACATCTTTTTTAATGTTTCAGAAAGAATACAGCCATCAGGTACTGTCATAAATTTTCTGTTTTCAGCTGCTATTTCATATCTTAATCTATCATTAACAGATGCATCAGCCGCAAGATTGAATTTTTCATATATATCAGAGTTACCTGTGGGATTGGATTTAATCATTTCTGCAGGATGATTAAGAATAATATGTTCGATTTCATGACAGATAATAAACATGATTTCTTTCAAAGAAAAATTACAGAGCAGCAGAGGATTTGAATTCATAACAGGCGGATATGAGTCAAGCCCGATTGCTGCAATGGTATTACTGTAAAAATCGGCATTGAAAGACAGATTCATCATAAAATAGCCGTAGTAACTATCTCTTTCAGATATCATAAACAGCTTGATAAGTTCTAAAAGATGATAAAAGTCAGATTTTATATCTTCAAGCAGTATTGGTTCACGCCGTCCATTCTCTACAGCCTTGATATTCTCTTTTATTCTGTAAAGACATTCAGTGATATTATTGTTGGTCATCAGCTTTCCTCAATAAGTTTTCTTGTTTCATCCGACAGGTCAAGCATATCAATCAAATCCTTTTCAAAAACATCGAAAAGCAGTTCGATAAGACTGTTACCATCATCAGATACAGCATTTGAAAGCTTTTGTGCAAATAACAGTCTTGAAGAAGAATCCAGAATATTTACAAGTGCTGATAATTGCTTTTTGTTCAATTCAAATTGCTGCTTACCAAGCATCATAAATTCAATATTCTCTTTGAGATAATTAAGCATAAGGTCACAGGTCTGAATTTTCTTTGCAGCAGACATATTTTCAATCTGGTTGGAAATCTTAGACAATTTTTCATTATCAGCAAAAATTTCTTCCGGTGTTAATGCTCGTGACTGTGACACTTTGCTTGCAAAAAACATGGTGGCAACGGTGGAACCAAGTTTTGCAGACACAAGATTTTTCATGTCCTTTTCGACTATTTTTGGATCGTTTTCTTTGTCTGTGAAAAAATCACGAAGTAAAGGCTCGGATTTCAACAACGTATCAACCATATCCCAGCCACGAGGTGAAGGTGTTGGCTTTTCATCGTCCTGTAATTCTTTATCATTACTTGAGAGACATTTAGGATTATCCTTTATAAAATTAAGGATTTCAGGAGACATTCCTGTATTCTTGCCATATCTGAGCCATTCTCTTGTATTATCAGATACTTTTATTTTAAGGAATCGGTCAAGCTGTGCCGGGTCCATTTCATTTGTTGCATACAAACTGTTTTGTGTGCTTGGATTCATAGCACCGACAAAAAGTACCCACCAAGGGAAGTTATATCCATTTACGCTTCTTGTAAGAAGGATATTCATAAGTTCCTTATATACAGAATTTTCTGTTCTGTTGATTTCATCAATGAAAATAATAACAGGTTTTACTATTCCTGATTTCAGCATGGATATCTTTTCATCTGATGAAATGTCATCAAATGCATATTTATTTTCATCCCCATATAAAACCGATTCTGCCGTTTCTTTTCCGCAAGCTGTAAATATACGCTGTTGTTCCTTCTGAATACGTTCAACTGCATAGTAAGGTAAAAAGCGGAACTTCACATTTCCATTATCATCTTTATACTGATAAGGTAAACCTGTAATTTCGCCTTCTTTCAGTGTACCACCTTCGATAGTAATACATACACCGCCTAAATCAGCAGCCACCGATTTAATCATCTGCGACTTACCAATACCATGCTTACCTGAGATAAGAGGAGTGATAGCAAGGTCTTTCTTATCGCTGACTATATTGGCAAGTAAAGCTCTCTTTATCAGTCTTTTTGCTTCATTTACAGTTATCAATTAGTCTTTCACTCCTTTTAAACGGAGAAATACATCAAACTGCTTTGTACGGTTTTCTTTCTTTCTCCATTCATTTTTTCCCTTTTTGATTACAGTTTCAGTATCAAAGTCAGCAAAATGCTTCATATAAAATCCTTCGCTGAAAATCTGATATCGTGCAATTTTATCTTTATCAAGTACAGAAAAATACTTTTCAAGAAACATTTCGCTTAAAGCTATTTCAGATACTATGGCATCTATTTCATAGCTTTCAAATAAATTGAAATTAGCATCAACAAAGCTTTCTGTAAATCCTTCGTGATTCTTTATGTATTTTTTAAATTTTGCTTTGTAGCCATCCGATAAACGCATTGCATTCATATCAGATTTGAATTGTTCCAAAAATGATATTACTGAGTCAGATGAATTAACAGGGGTAAATGGAATTACATCAATTGATGTTTTATTTGGCTTATCTACTTCAGCAGTATCTGATTCATCGTCAGATTCATTCCATTTTTCCAGTCTCTCGATTATTTCAAGACATTCTGCTTTATAATCATCTGAATAATTCCCAACAACAAGTTCAGTTCTAAAAAGCTCAAAATCTTCTGAAATAAGGTCATCTGCACTTGTCTTTAGTATTTCAAGTATTTCCAATTGAGTACCTCTCTTTACTGAACAGGTTTATGAATATCATTTATAAGGTTCTTTATAAGCACGACCTTATCACCAAAAAGTTCTATTATGTCATAATCGCAGAATGGACTTACTCTCTGCAATTCCATAAATGAAATATCACCGTTAGTTCTTGCGTAGTCGATTATCTGGTTCATGTAGCTTTTCTGCATATCATTAAGTGATGTATCATTATAAAAGCTTCCTAACTTTGTCTGAATTGCTTCATCAGAAATCCCAACCTGTAAACGCAGAAAAGGAAGCAACGGCTTATTTCCTGACCAGTTGTTGTAATCAACTTCCGTGCCAAGCTGTTTGAAAAATATATCCTGAAGCCCGACTTTTTCATCATCAGTCAACACATCCAGATTTCTGAGTTTGGCAAGTGCCGGATTATTACTTTTCTGAATATATTCAAAAGCTTTTTCATCGTATGTTTTTACTGATTCTGACGGTTCATCTTCATTAATGTAAATTACATCCGGAATATCAATTATATAGAAAGTTTTTTTGTTAGGAAGATACTGCATTAAATCTCTAAGCTGCAATCTGGTTTTTTCAACTTTTTCAAGTGAAAAATCTTCGTACAGATAATCGTAATCTATCATATCCCTGATTAATTGCTCATTTTTAATGATGGCAGGAATGGTTTTAAGTTTTAAAAGTTCCTTCATTCTTGCTGAAATTTCTGAAGAAACATTTACAAAGCCATTTCTGATTTTAAGTGGATCTTTACCTTCATCAATCATTCGCATATATTCATCTTCAATAACATACATAAGCATATCAAAGCTCTTTATCTTCATGTGACATTTTTCAGATGGCAACAATGGAAGTATATACTTTTCAATTTCTTCTTTTGTTATATCGCTGATTGAATCCCAGTTTTCAGCTGTTCTGTATTTGCTGACGTATGCCATATTATACTGAACTTCTATTTCGTCGTTATTAAGTGAACGCATTTCCGAAATAAATAAAGAGAGCAGCTGTTCTTTATAATTGCTGTCAAATGCACAAAGTTTTTTTGATTCCTGAAGATTTTTCAGAATACTAAGCTTTCTTTTATAGATATTATAACTTTGGGAATGAGTAACATATGACTTCATATCCTTGTCCATTGTAGACCAGTTACCTTGAGCATTAAAAAATCCGAAGTTATCAAAATAATCAAAGATTAAAAAACCTTTTTTATCTTCTCCTGGCCCGAAAATATCCGGAGATAGTCTTGTTCCTCTACCTATCATCTGCAAAAATTTGATTTTAGATTTAACAGGCTTAAAGAACACAAGATTGAGAATATCTGGTACATCTATACCAGTGTCAAGCATATCAACGCTTACAGCAATCTGCGGCATGCCGTCACGCTGTTCCAGTAATTCAATAAGATTATCACTGTTTTCAACATGACTATCTATAAGAACACAAAAATCATTTCCTAAATTATCGGAATACAACGCATTAAAGCGTTTTACTATTTCCACTGCCTCAATATGACTGCTTGCGAAAATAATTGTCTTACCGAGTTTATCACCACCATCAATTTTTAAGCCGTTTTTCATTAAATCTCCAAGCATTGCATCAATCGTACCTATGTTTATAACATGTCTGCCAACGGCTTCAGCTCTGATTTCAGCACCTGTAAAATCAATATCCGGTCCATCTTCAGGAGTAAATTCAGCTTCGAACTGCGCTTTTTGTTCTTCAGTAAGTTCATCATACTTGATTCCACGTTTCATTTTATCTGTGGTTCTGTCAAGAATACTGAATCCTACAAGATATTTGTCAGCAATGGCTTCTTCAAGTTCGTATGCCATGTCTGGTTCGCCGCTTTTAAGCTTGAACATCTGATATGTACTCTTATTTTCTTCGCATCTTGGTGTAGCAGTAAGACCAAGCATAAGAGTATCAAAATAATGAAATAGTGCACTGTATTTTTTGAAAATAGAACGATGTGCTTCGTCTATGATAATAAGGTCAAATCTTCCTATCCCGAATTCCTTTGTATCATCGTTTATCAGATTAATCATAGTCTGATATGTTGAGAATATAATTCTTGCATTAGAATCTCTGTCCATACTTCCGCCTGAATATACAGAAGTTGTCACATTAGGAAGAAGCTTATTAAAGTTCTTATGCGCCTGCTTTACAAGGCTTTTACGGTCAGCAAGAAAAAGAACATTCTTTATCCATTCAGCTTTCATCAGAACATCAACAGTTGAAATTGATACTCTTGTTTTACCTGTTCCCGTAGCCATTACAATAAGGCTGTGACGGCGATATTCTGAAAATGCCGAACAAACAGCTCTGATAGCATTTTTCTGATAATCTCTGTTTGTAATTTCATCATTAATCTGTATATTGCTAAGGTCTTTTCGTATTGTTTTTCTGAGTTTGAGAAGTTCAAGCTCATCAATGGTATGAAAGTCAAACACACGTCTTGGAGGGAATCCGAGCTGGTCGATACAGTAGATATGATATCCGTCTGTATAGTATGCAACAGGCTTGTACCCATACTTCTTTTCAAGTTCCTCAGCAGCTTTTATCGCTTTC
>SVNU01000131.1 GCA_015066715.1 Ruminococcus sp.
ACATTTCTTTTTCTCAATGAGAAAAAGAAACAAAAAGAAAAACAAACTCAAAACTGAAACAAGATTCAGACTGTTTCCCATTAAAAGAACTACCATACCCGATAAAAAAGTAAACTGTTGCAGATAGTCTGCATAAAACGCAGTTCTCCCCGCAAATTAAGCTATAGCTTGAGAAAGCTTGAAATTTCGAACTTACAAATACTATTTTAATTGCAACCATCCGCAAATGGACTTTTAATTCTGTAATTATGAAGTTGATGTTGCTTGCCACACAAAACGCAAAAAAATGACATTCAAAACGCAAAAAAGACCATTTAAAGAGATTAAAAATGCTTCTTTAAATGGTCTTTAATCGTTTTATTGAATTATTATTCTGCTGTCATACAAATACATTTACTATTGAGATTTTTTTAATCCTAATAAACAATTTCCATGAAATCATCTATACTACAATCAAGCTTATTACAGATTTTATTAATATTTTCTATTTTCAGGAATGTGCAGTTATTGTTGCACATATCGCAGATTGTAGAAGGTCTGATTCCTGTGATTTCAGAAAGCTGTAGTTGCGTCATACCACGTTCTTTTAATAGTTTAAGTAAATTTATTCTTACCATAAAACATCCTCCGATGATACTTTTATTAACTTACAAATAACGAATTATGTTATTTATATTCTAAAAAAAATAACATCAATAATTCTTTATAATAAGCTCCTTGTACTTTCCTTTGGATAAATTGTTATTTCTCTCGACAGATGTAATACTGAAGCCCTTATACAGTTCACGTATATAATTGTCATCATTATAAGAAAGAATAAAACGTCCCTTTATATCACATAAAATATTTTTTAATCTTTCATGGTCACCGTTTGTAAATTCGCTGTCATAGTATTTTTCGGTTTTGTGATATGGTGGATCACAATAGAAAAGAGCATCATTTCTATCATAAACCTTTATAAGATTTTCGAAATCCTTATGTTCAATAATAACTCCTGTACCGGATTTCAAACGTTCTTCAACTTCTGTCAAATATTCCGATGAAAGACTTTTCTTATTGCAGCCATACGTTCTTGTATCTGCACCATAGCTTATTTTTATTTGGATATAAAACATCGCAGCTCGCTGAATATCCGTTAAACCACGAACATTAATCTGAGCCTTTATATCTTCAAAAATTTCCCTTGCATTTATATATCCCGAAATTTCCTTCTGCAATTCTTCACGATGGAACCGAATACATCGAAATAAATTCACAAGCTGTCCGTTTGCATCATTGTAAACTTCCAAAGCTGCATGTTTATCTTTGGCAAAAAGCACAGAACCTCCGCCGCCAAATACCTCGATATATCTGTTAAAATCATCCGGAAACATTGATACAATTTTCTTTGCCAGTTGGCTTTTGCCGCCAATCCATGGAATAAAACTTTTCATTTAAAATACCTCCAAAATATAATATATAAAAGCAAGGAGCGATACAGCTCCTTGCTTATTCGACTTACTTATTAAGTTCCTCATAAAGCTTCTTCTCAAAATTCTTCCCAGCAACGCCGTTAGGCTGATAACCCCACTTTTTCAGCAGATAATTTACAGCATTCTGCGTACCGTCACCGAAGAAGTATGAATTTACATCCATGCCGTACGGCTGTAAACCTTTGCTTTTTGCAAGGAGAAGCAGCATTTTCACCGCATAACTGCCGATTGTATTTGCGCCCTTTTTGTAGCCGTCCTTGTCGAGTACGGGCAGCGCTTTCGGCTTGCTTACTCCAAGAGTTTTCGCAATACCGTCAGCATACGCTTTTGCAAGTTTTTTGTAGTTTGCCTTTACAAAATCCGCATCCGACTTTGTATCAACAAAACCGCCCTCAAGGAGTACGGACGGAGCATCCGTCTCTCTGATAATTGCAAAGTAGTCCTTGCCATCCGAGCCGAGTTTTGTTTTAACGCCTCTGCTTGCAAAGATTTTCTTAACCTCTGCATTAACATTATCGGCAAGAGTTTTTGAAACGCCGCCGCCCGAATAGCGGTACACCTCAAAGCCGGTACCGCCACCTGCGTTAAAATGCACATCAATCACGAGGTCAGGGTTGTAGTCGTTGCACATCTTAACCTTACTGTCCATATCGGTATCAACGTCAGATGTTCGGCTCAATTTTGAGCTGATGCCGTACTCTTTCAGACACTCCCCAACAGCCTTTGCCGTTTTAAGCGTGTACTCCTTTTCGATTATGTACTTCACCGCTCCCGGATCAGAACCGCCGTGACCTACTCCGATAAATACTTTCTTTGCCATAATATAAACCTCACTTTCTTAATTTTCCTTCAGATTCATAACCGCCGCAATTCCTGCCGCCGTTGCTGAAACGCAAAGTCCGATAACTGCCGTTTTTGCGGCGCTTGTGTTGCTGAAATCCATCACCGCAATGTTAACAGCTATGTAACCCACAGCCGTCTGCAGGAAGGTTCGGAGCGCTCTTTTAAGCCATATTTTCATATTCTCACCTCTTTCTTAATATAAACTGATAATTTTCACACCGCTCATCGTTGGATTTGACTGTCCCATGCCTGTTCTGATGCACAGGTTATTATCGTCTGCATACTCAAACATTATCTGACTGTCAGCGCTGTAATAACTGCCTGTCCCGATAGATTTGATATATTTCAGTGGAAGCGTCAGATTGTACCGACCTGTAGTGTTGCTTGTATTTATTTGACATATCACAGCCGAATAATTCTTAAACAATCCCGGTATATTTACTGTCAGCGGAGATTCTTCGGTAGTGGTACTGCTGTAAAGCAGCGGCTGCTGTTCAAACTTTTTAAACCTTTCATCAGCACTTTCAGAATATGGTTCAAACGTACTGTCGGTTATGTCGGCATAACGAAGCATAGGATATATCGTCTCTGTTACTCCAACTGTGACCAGATTGTTCCTGGTATTTAAAAACCTGTAGGTCGTTTCTTCCGTTACAGTAATTTTGTTTTCAACTGCGGCAAAATTTTTAAGCCACTTTATAGAGCCGTCTGCATTGACGGTATAAAGCTGGGTATGAGTGATGCTCGGCGTACTGTAGCCCTCGACGCTGTAAATGTATATTCCTGGTTTCAAGGTGATCTCTGCAATTGTAATACCAATAGTTCCAGTAGCTTCTGAAATTTCAGATGTTACAGTTGCTGAAACGCTGTAATCATCATTAAAAACCCATGTAATCAAGCCCGTTCCATGTGTCCATGTGTAACCCGGTGGACGGTAAAGTTTTAGTAGATTCTTTCTTCGAAAACCGAGTGTGGACATGTTAAGAGCAATATTACTTTCAGCAGAATCAGTATTTTCTTCAAGCAATAAAATGTCTTTTGAGTTTTTAGTAATAGCGGTATTCATTTCAGCGGCACTGTCAGCATGATTTGTTATCCAGTCGCTCATTTCTTTGAGGGTATCAAAATCTTCAGGGGCACCGGCAACAATTTCCGCAATCTTCTGAACTATAATTTCAAAAACTTCTGACTTACTATACATATCAGAAGTTTTTTGTTCAAGATTTGTAATACGAGTTCCGGTTAAATTCATTGTATTACCTATATTATCAGCTGCAGTTTTTGCCTTGTCAGCAGTCTGTGAGGCATCCAAAATCCCTTGTTCCATATGATTTAAATTCTCTGCAGACATAGGCGTTCCCTGTTGTAATACTTCTCCGGCATACACAATTTCTTTGGTTCCGTCATCATTATTAAAAATATTGTAACGGTTTCCTGAATTAACATGGTCAATCCAGGCTGTAGGTATATAAGACATTAATTATATCCCTCCTCATAAAATCTGTATTTAAATTTAATATATAAATCTGTTCCTGATGGCTTAATTAGATTCTCGGTTTTTTGTGCAATTGTATTACCGTCGTTATCAAGAACTCTCAGAGCTGTTACCGTACCTCCGGCTGCAGTTGTGATGGCAATATCATAGTATTTATAAACATGATATTCATCAGTACCTGTTGTTCCTGAATTTGTTATGACTGCATCTTCCCATTCTCCATTATCAAGCTGATACTGAATGGTGTCTATATGTTCAGCCATCGAAACGGTCATAGAAGTTAAAAAACTCGGTTTCCAGAACATAATAATTCCTCCTGCTAATTAAAATGGAATATCCTGACCACAAGCATATAATCCGCATTTGGGAACATCTGAATTGTAAACTTCAAATATTGTTTCCACTGCAAGCGAAAATTCATAATTCCATGTAAGATTGTAAAAAATATGTGCAGGAATTTTATTTGAAATAAGTTTTATTACTTCAGAAATATTAATAACATCTCCACCGCCTCTTTCAGCGTTTATGGTCAGAGTATGAAAATCAACCATATAGGCTTCCTGTTCGAATGTAATGGTTGCATCAGCGTCTGTGTAAGCCTTGATGATATCTGTAATCATAGATGCTGACAGCTGTCCTGAGCTTGTCAGACACGCTTTTACAATCCGTCTGCGTTCATCAAGTGATTTTGATGATGAATTCAGATTAAGGATTCTTTCGAATTCAGAAATAGCATTGCTGTCAGCCTCATTAATAAACTGATTAAAAAATACTTGCTGGATGTCTGTTTTAAGCTGATCCGAAAGCCTGCCATGTGCTTTCAGTATTTCAAGCATTTCGTAAACGTTACTGTAATATGAAGGATACATACTTAAAAGTTCTTCAAAACCATTCCTTATATCCTTAAACAGCTTCAACCAAAACACCTCCCAGTACCGGAATAAATGTTGGTGTAATTGTGACGTTTGATGCCAAACCGTTCAGCAGCAGTTCTGAAAAGTCGATTATTTCAGAAACACCTGTAGTTATCAGTGCACCGATTTCACTGATTCTTACAGTAGAATTTGATTTGTCATCGCCGCTTAACGCAATTCCTTTAAAATAGTCAGTAAGAATAGAAATAATCCTCGACCTGACAATGTCAATATTTGCACCGTTTACCAATTCAACTTTTAATGAAATTTCTATTTCATACTTAAATGCCGGTATGGCGGTAAAATGTGCGCCGATAGGAGCCGTTCCTTCACCAAGACCGTCACCAACTTTGTATATAACTGTTCCGACCGTAACAGTTTTTCCAAAGGAATCAGGGTCAATAAACTGCTGAACTGCTTCTGTGACTGCATCTGAGCATGGCAGACCATCGGCATTTATAAGCACGGCTTTTACAGTATTTCCTCCATTCCACAATGGAAAGATACGTGCTTTTGATACACCGTCAACACTTTCGCACCATATTTTGTAATGCTGTTTGTTACCGCTTTCGCCAACACCTGAAATCTTATTTATAACTCTTGCTCTCAGACTTTCATCATCTTCAATATCCGTTGCATAGCTTTTGATGCCGCTGAATACGGCAGATGTCAACCCCTCAATTGTATCGACAGGGACGGCAGTTTCACCCGGCAGAATAACGTTGTATTTTGCTCCGCCTTCTTCAGCCTCAAGAAACAGAACATTATCTGAAGTTTTTTTGAGAACAAAATAAAGACTGTTGCAAAAAAATCTTTCTCCGACTTCGGGAACTATTCCTGTAAACTCCACAAAATACTGTGCAAAGGTTGCTGTCTGCCTTGTAATACCATATTCAGCTGCCTTTGAGTCAAGATATTCACCTGTTGCCGTTTTAACTCTTGAAAGTGAAAAAATCAGGTCAAGGTCTGTGTAAAATTCTGCTACTTTAAGCATGATACCTGAAATGGCATCATAAAAAATACTGCCCTGACGTGTGTCAATATCGTCAGGAGCATTTGAAAGAACGTCTTCCATAAGATTTTCATAGGTTTTTTCTTCAAACATCATATCACCTCACTTATCTGTGTTTTACCGAAAACTGTATTAACTGAACAGGAAATGAAAGCAGTGTCATTTTTAAAGGTAAACTCAAAATCATATATTTCAAGAATTCTTGTGTCCTGTGAAAGTGCATCACGGATAAGCTCCGGTAGTGCTGTTTCGATGAGTTCAGGAGTTGATATGCTGTCATGCACCATGCTT
>SVNU01000132.1 GCA_015066715.1 Ruminococcus sp.
ACGATAATAAATAATGCAATTACAGGTATATTCAACATTTTATTTTCCTCCCTTTTGTTTACGATATTCATTGATAAGAATTTTAGCGGTATCAAAGTCTATTTTATCATTGATTGCAAGACGCTTGATAGTAGCTACATAAGGGTTCTGCTCTGAAGATTCACTAAGCTGAAGCTTCTGAATAAGTCTGTCAAGTTTCAGACGGACAGTAGGGTAAGTTACCTCGTACTGTCTGGCAACCTCCTTTAATGAGCCTGATGCGAGCAGGAAACGCTTTATAAAAGCAACGTCTTCATCTTCAAGATTAACCATCCAATCAGGGACAATTTCAATCGCCATTATTATCACTCCTTTAATATTATTCATTATACACTTTAACTTTATTTAAGTCAATAGTAAATTCAATTTTCATAAAATTAAACATTTTGTTCCGAATAGTATTGTAGATTATTGTTATCTATTTACAAAAAACACAATTTGCTGTTGCTGAGTATATTTCGTAATCCCGACAGATAGTGTGAAAAAATTTTAAACACGTTGGACAAATGATAAAAAATACAGCATACCGATTTTTTGGTCGGTATGCTGTTTGCTTATGCCTTGTTAAATATAGTTATAATTTCCTTGTGCTCCTCATCAGTCAATATTTTAACCCATAAGCCATAACGGACTTCATCAAAGCCTGCTTTAAACATCGTTTCCTGATCAGGGCTGTCAATATAATACAAAGCAGGCTTATCTTCTCCTATGGTACGATAAGTGCCTAATCTGCAAAAACACCTTTATAATACCCTTTCATAGATGTACCGCTTCCTCCGATGATTTCAGATTTTTTGTGCTCATTATACCATATTCATACAATAAAAACAACTCCAATCCCCAGTCTTCCCTTGACATCTGCAAAATCAGCGGTATAATTAAAGCATAGAAAGGTTGTGAGAAAATGAAAACTACTAAAGACCAAGTCCAACCTAACTGCCGTTTTAATAAAATTAGAACCACAATTCTTATTGTTCTTCTTGGGTTAAGCTTGATTTGTGTTATATTATTCTGGCTGGAAAAATGGTTTAATCTGAACAACCCTGTAACGGATATGATTTGTCGCATACTTTGGCAGGTTTATCCTGTTTGGATTTGTGTTTTTGTTACATTTTTAAATGTTTTATTTGCGTGTGCCGACATACAGCTCACATACAAGAAAAGAAAAACAGAGAAAAAGCCGTTCGTAAACTCCGTTGTTTACGCAGGAATTTCATTATTGTCATTCGTCGGCTGTTGTATAACCTCCGACTATATTTTCGGAAGTGTCATTAGGTCTGTTTAGTTAAAAATCATAAACAGCATACCGAACTTTTTTAGTCGGTATGCTTTTTAATTTTATATAGAAACAATTCACCCCAGCACCCTGCTGAAAGTGTTAAAATTCCCCTTGTCATCAGGCGGACAGTAAACCGCAAAGGTCACATTCTCAAAACAGCCGTCAAACTCCACAAGAATTTCCTTGTACGCCCTTGCAACAATCATCGGATTATTTCTGAACGCACCACAGCCGAATGCACCAAGCACAAGCACGTCCACACCATTTTCAGCGGCAACAGACAGAATTTTACGTCCCCTGCTTTTGTGCAGCTCAAGCAGCTCCGCATCCGTAACCCTGACAGGCTTGCCCGTGCCAGGATTCATACTGTTGTTGGGTCTCGGACGAAGATTTGGTGCCGCACAAGTTATAACATCAACGCTGTACCAGTCCTTTTCGTCAAGCAAAGATGGTGTAGCCGTGTCACCCTTGAACACTGTAACATTAGGCGTGTAAATGCAGGTGTCGGTGTATCTCACATCGGCACGTTTTCTGTGCATTGAGTAGAATTTATCCCAAAGCTCATCCGTTTTTATGCAGGGGTACAAGGTTGAACAGCGGCAGAGTGCTTCCTCCTGTGCAGAGCTTCCCTTTGTAACTCCGCCGCCGGGGTTTGTTGCCGAAGCAAAATTCAGCACAGCGATACGCTTGCCTTCATACTCGCCGCAAAGACGTTTTGCCGCCTGAAAGGTACGCTCATCTGTTACGGAAATTTTCGTGCCACCATTTTTATCACGGGACACGGAATTTTTACCGTCAGCGGCATAGAATTTCGTACCCGAAACTGATTTTTTCACAGCTTCAGCAAGACGGCTATTGCCCCTGCAATGCTTCATTGTGTCTTCAAAAATTTCTATTCTTTGTTCTCTTGTGTTAATCATAGTTGCTCCTTTTGTCTATAGTTGTTTTCTTTTATCAGGACACCCCAGTACTTTATCAGCTCACCGCACATCCTGGGCAGCTGCTTGTTTATCTCAGCTATATGCTCAGCGGAAGGCTCGGTAAGACGCCCCGCCTTGAAACGCAGGCTTGTATCTGCACAGACCATCTCTACAATATGCTGATACAGATAGCTTACTGCTTCAAGCCTGTACTCTGCATGATTCTTTGTAAATTTGCACTTGATCTCCATTGACAGATTTTCTATGGATGCCTCATATACCTGTTCTAAAAAGTAAACATCGTTTTCTTTGTCATCTATGCCATGGCTTTTTGTCTGCTCCCACTTTAAATCCAGAAGCTCTTTTTTGTGCCATTTCAGCTTTTTAAGCCTTTTGCGTTCTTCAATCATCCACTTTAAACAATCTTCTGTGGTGCAGTCCTTTACAATCTTTGATGCATCGTATTTCATTATGCTTTATTTAACTACTTATCTGAATCTATCTTAAAAGCTTCCTGAACCCTCTCCGGATAATACAAGTCTGAACAAGCATATAGATCCCCACGCCTATCATTATCAGCATGACACTTCCGCCAATGGCAATGACCAAATCATTTTCCCCTGCCAGCATTGAACAGGCCATGAGTGGTATCACACTTACAAAACAAAGTGCAATGCCCACAATAATTTTAAGCAGATGGGTATGCTCACTTGTTTTCATAAGCTCCCTGACCATGCCGTCAACACCGTACTCTGTTTCAAAGGTTCCCTTTTTAAGATGTGAGAAATTACGCAGCTTAATGCAGCTTAAAACAACCGCAATAACCGCCGCTGTCAGTATGAATATCTGTATGACTGAACCAAACATTGCCCCTTGGTCAGCTGTAAACGGCACGCTGCCGCCAATACCGACCGCATATAATATTGCAGCAATGATCGGTGAAACACATAACAGGAACAGCCCGATACCGATACCCTTTGAAGCCTCTTTTACTGCCGAAAGATATTGGTTTGCCTCTTCCATTGTTACAATACGCTTTGTATCGCTTTCGATAGGCTTTTCTTTAACTTCTTCCTTTTCGGACGTTTCAATCTCATCTTTAAGCAGATAATCGGTTGAAACTCCGAAAACCTCTGCCATAGCTATTATCTTGTTGATGTCAGGAACTGTCTGCATACTTTCCCATTTTGATACAGCCTGCCTGCTTACTCCGATCTGTTCTCCGAACTCCTCCTGTGACCAGCCGTTCTTTTTTCTTAGTTCGATAATTTTATCCGCTAATATCATATCTGTTACTCCTGATCCAAATAAGCCTTGATTTCCTCGCTGATACGGACATATTCGATATTATGCATGGAATGTCCGCAGTCAAGCTGAATGTAAGTGCCGTTTTCCTTATCAGATATATATTCCTTCTGAAGCTCTATCCAGGTTTCAGGACTGTCCATACCCAATTCCTCACCATTTGAAATAAACATCAGCATCGGAACATCTGGCTTTGGCATACTGCATATCAGATCCATATCCTCAGGCAAGGAAAGCATACCTGTCATCATAGTCTTATTGGGATATATCTTATAGGCAAGTGCCTTGTAAACTGCTTTATCCTCATCTGTAAGAGTTCCTGTCTTGAACGAGTCTAAAAGGTCATCAATGGGCTGAAATCTTGTAAGGCCAAAGGTTCTGTACATGAACACCATACTGTCAACCGAAGCTTCCATATCCTCTTTCATTGCTCTCATTTCGTCCATATCATACATTTTCTCATAGTATGCAGGCACGGACATATCAAGACCAATAATTGCTTCAACCTCTTCGGGATAAAGCTGTGCCCATAAGATAGCTTCAATGCCGCTTGCTGAATGAGGGATAAGAATATACGGTCCGTCAATTTCAAGCTTTGACAGAGCTTCTCTTTCCCCGTTCAATATAGTATCAAGAGCTGGAACACCCTCAACTTCATCACTGAAACCATACCCGGGTCTTTCGATAACAACTATACGATAGTCATCACTCAACAGAGAGAAAAGTGACTTTGCCTCCAATATAGGAGAGGGCATTCCTCCGCCCTGTAAAAATACAAGTGTCTTCTCCCCTGTGCCTTCCGTATATACACTGATATTGTGTCCGTTTATTTCAACAAGCTCGCCCAAGGGTACTAAATATTTTTCTTCCCTTGCCGACTGTATTTTATGATATGAGAACAAGCACACACCTGCCAGCAGCACTAATATCACAATACCGAGAATAACCTTGCCTATCACTTTCAGAACTTTTTTCATAAGACTTTGCATCCTTTCTGTTTGTCATGGTTTTTACACCTCTGATTATACAAAAAAGGACGGTTGACATCTACCATCCAGGGCTTGCAATCTGTCAACTGAGCCTTACATTTGCCTGAAATACGGGATTTTTCATATAAAACTTTAAATTTCCACTCTTTTACGGCAAACCAATTATACCACAGAATATATATCTTTTCAACCGGATATCTTCTGCTTTCAGCACCTATTCTATCTGTTAATTAAAACTTTTCGCTCAAAGCTTGTATATATTATCAAATAAGACAATATAACATTTCCTGCAAAAACACGGAAAATCGCATTTTACAGTCTGCTTTTGTACGACACTCTAATAGTAATCATTTGGATTTATTTGAAGGCACCTTTGACAACCAGAATAGTTACGCAATATGCTTTAAAAGTGAACAAGTAACTATTGATAGAACCTGCTCATTACGAATGAGCAGTCCAGGCTGCAATCAGCAACAAGTAATTCGGACAAGCTGTCTGAAATGCAGATTGCATAACGAAAAAATGACCTCCTCATTCCGAAAGGAATGGGGAGGTTTTTGTGTTTGTATGAGATTTGGTATAGTTTAAAATCAAGCACTTATTTTTTTAGCATTGCGACAATCCACTCAGGGTTAGGAGCTTTGAGGGTCTTGTCTCTTGCCATATCTTCCATAACGCCCTGAACGGCAGCCCAGAAACAGCCTGAAAGCTGTTTCGGATCACCTTCTCTGAAAACACCCGCTTTCTGACCTGACTCTATTATTTTAGCGGAATTTTCAATCTGATTTACAGAAAGTGCTGCCTGCCGTGCCTCTTCTGGCATACCCGGCCGCCTTGCTTGTCCCATAAGGACAAACATATCAAAAACCCACGGCTGCTCATCAGCGTATGAGAACAGCCTTTTTAAAAATTCAGTAAAGAAAATTTCAGGCGGAATGTCAGCCATTTTATCAGGTGCTTTTGTTGCTGCCGTACCCATTTTCACAAGCTCCAGCAGCAGTTCTTCTTTCGATTCAAAATAATGGAACATAAGCCCCGTACTCATGGAAACCGCTTCGGCTATATCGGATATTTTGGTTTCGTGAAAACCTTTTTCTACAAATAAATGAAGTGCCGTCATAAGAATTGCCTTGCGGCGTTCTTCTTTTTGTTCTTTACGAGTCATAATTTCACCTTTAAATTTCTGTATTTCTTTTCTGCTTTTTAAGTATTCTCTGTACTGCAAACTTTCCGCTTGCAACCGCAACGGGAAGTCCGCCGGGAGAATTTGTCCACTGACCTGCAACATAAAGATTTCTGATTCCTTTAAGCTGACCCTTCATTTTAATCTGCTTTCCTGCAGGTGTT
>SVNU01000133.1 GCA_015066715.1 Ruminococcus sp.
AGTTCGAAATTTCAAGCTTTCTCAAGCTATAGCTTAATTTGCGGGGAGAACTGCGTTTTATGCAGACTATCTGCAACAGTTTGCTTTTTATCGGGTATGATAGTTCTTTTACGGGGAAACAGTCTGAATTCACTCACAGTTTTAAGTATTATTTTCTTTGTTCAAACTTTCTTTTTATAAGAAAGTTTGTGTGTTCTTTGGTATCTTTCTTGCACAAGCAAGAAAGTACGAATACTAATTTAAGTTAGAAAGAAAAATATAAATTTTCTCTTTCAAAAAATAACACTCATCATCTCCTCCCATATTTCAAACAAAAAAAGAAAGCCGTGCAGAAAACTACACAGCTGAACATAGATAGATAAAAGATATATAGAGGGGGAATTAAGGATTAATGATGAAGAAAACTAAAAGCTTCTTGCTTTGCTTCTCCGTTATCCATGATTGTATTATAACAGGCTATTCTTAAAATAATCTTAAACTTTAAAGAATTTTTTCAAAATCCGATTTTTTTCAGTTGATTAGTTATAAAGGTGTAATATTTTATTCCTCATACAATTCAGGGCAGTACAAGCAGTACTGCCCTGATAATTTAAATGTTTACAGCTGTTTCAAGTGCAATTTCCATCATATCGGTAAAGCTTGTCTGACGTTCCTCCGCAGGAAGTGACAGATTTTTAAGCGGGCAATCGGAAACCGTTGCGATACAAAGAGCGTTTTTGCCTGCTCTTGCCGCATTCATGTAAAGTGCCGCCGATTCCATTTCAACGCCTAAAACGTTCATTTTCTGCCATTTTGCAGTTGAATTTGAGTCGTCATAGAAAGTATCACTTGAAAGGATATTTCCAACATGATATGGCTTGCCATGATTTTCCGCCGCTTCAACAGCCCTTCTAAGAAGCTCAAAGGAAGCCGTCGGGGCATATGTTCCCGGAAGGTCAAACTGTGCCGCATAATTTGAATTTGTACACGCACCCATTCCGATAATTACATCACGCAGATTTACATTGTCAGCAATCGCACCGATAGTACCGATTCTGATAATATTATCAACGTCATACTCATGGAAAAGCTCCCATGAGTAAATCCCCATTGACGGAATACCCATGCCGCTTCCCTGCACAGAAATTTCCTTTCCCTTGTACTTTCCTGTAAAGCCCAGCATGCCTCTTACTTTATTGTAGCACACGACATTCTCAAGAAAAGTTTTCGCAATAAATTCGGCTCTCAAAGGGTCACCCGGCATAAGAACTGTTTTTGCGATTTCGCCTTTGTTTGCACTGTTATGTGGTGTTGCCATAAATAATCACTCCTTTTATAAAAATACACAAAGCCGTACCATTTTCACGGTACGGCTTTTAATTACATTTCACTTCTGTTTTCAAGTGCCTTGAAAAGTGTAACTTCATCGGCATACTCAAGATGTCCGCCAACAGGAATACCAAAAGCAAGCCTTGTGACCTTAACTCCGAGAGGTTTCAAAAGTCTTGCAATGTACATTGCTGTCGCTTCGCCCTCGACTGTAGGATTTGTCGCCATAATAATCTCATCAACATTTCCGGCTGACACTCTGTCAAGCAGTTCCCTGATTTTTATGTCATCAGGGCCTACACCGTTAATGGGTGAAATAAGACCATGAAGAACATGATATGTTCCGCCGTACTCATTAGTGCGTTCAAAAGCCGAAACATCCTTAGGTGTTTCAACAACGCATATCAGTGACTTACTGCGGTTATCATCATTGCACACGGGACAAACCTCAAATTCAGTCAGATTCTGACATATTTTACAATATCCCACATCGGTTTTCACCGCCATAATAGCTTCTGAAAACTGCTTTGCATCACTGTCACTCATGGACATTACCGCATAAGCAAGCCTCTGGGCTGTTTTCATACCAATTCCGGGAAGCTTTGCAAATTGTTCCGACAAAATTACAAGAGGTAATGCGCTGTTTTCTGCCATATTGCTTAGAATAAGCCAGGAAGTGCTACGCCGCCTGTGATCTTGTTCATTTCATCTTCAGTTACCTTTTCAACCTCGTTCATTGCTTCGTTGATAGCGCTTACAACGAGGTCCTGAAGCATTTCTACATCTTCCGGATCAACTGCTTCCGGCTTGATTGTAAGTGACTTGATATTCTTAGCGCCTGTTACTGTAACTTCAACAACTCCGCCGCCTGATGTAGCTGAAAATTCTCTCTGCTCAATATCTGTCTGAAGTGCTGTGATTTCATCCTGCATCTTCTGAGCCTGCTTAATCATCGAATTCATATTTCCGCCACCGATGTTCTTAGGTACTCTTGATCTCATAACTTTTAATCTCCTTTAATTTCGGCATATAAGCTGCCTTTTATAATAATTATTGATTTTATTTATTCAACAGCAGTTTCAATTCCACTGTCTATAGCTTTTTTTATCAGGTCATCCGCCTTTTGTTCCTCAGCTGCCGCCGCAGTACATCTTGCTTTCAGTGCATACGGCCTTCCCATTACATTTTTTATTGCATTGTTAAGACATGCAAAATTTTCAGGAATTTTAAACAGTCGCAAAAAGAACTGGTTTTTAGTGTCGATAAGCATTATGTTTTTATGCACATACGCTCTTGAACCGGACAGCGCCCCCGACACTGACGGCGAAACCTTTGTCAGCTCCTCAAGAATTTCAGCCCATTCAATAAGCGGCTTAAAATCGGAAGCTTTAAGGGTTTTCATATCAACAGCAGGCTTTACCGTTTCCTGTCCCTCCGGCTCTGCTGCAGTTTCCGGTTTGACCGGACTTTCCGTCTGTACACGCTTCTCTGTATTTATTTTACCATAATTTTCAGAGTTGTCAATAGCTTTATGCTGACTCTTTGCCGAGCAAAGCTTTATAAGGCACATTTCAAACTCGACACGCTTATTGAGCGCCCTGCCCATTTTCTCACTGCATTCCTGCAAAACAGTAAGCTTTGAGAGAATATCCGCAAGCTCTGTTTTTGACGCAATAGCCCTGAGCCTTTCAAGTTCATCAGGCATACATGCGATAAGCTCTGTTTTTTCAGGACATACCTTCATAAGCATAAGATTACGGAACTGGTCAATCAGCTCGGTACAAAGCTTTGACATGTCCTTTGACATTGAATAAAGTCTGTCGGTAACAGAAAGTGCTTCACCAGTATTTTTCGATACTGCTGCTTCAATTATTTCAAAGAGACTGTCACGTCCTGCAATACCTGCGGCTGCCGAAACAGTTTCGGATGTTATATCCTCCGAATACGCAGCACACTGGTCAAGAAGCGAAAGTGCATCTCTCATACCGCCGTCCGAAAGCCTTGCAATAAGCATTGCCGCATCTTCCGAAAGCTCAAGACTTTCCTGCTGTGCAATATAAAGAAGCCTTTCCTTTATGTCCTGTGTCAGGATACGTCTGAAATCAAAACGCTGACATCTTGATGTTATAGTTGCCGGAACCTTGTGAACCTCCGTTGTGGCAAGTATAAACTTCACATACGCCGGCGGTTCCTCCATTATTTTCAGAAGTGCATTAAACGCATTCGGCGTAAGCATATGAACCTCGTCGATAATGTAAACCTTATATCTGCATCTTTCAGGTGTATATACAGCACCATCACGCAAATCACGTATATCGTCAACGCCGTTGTTTGAAGCCGCGTCAATTTCTATAATATCGGAAAGCGCAAAATTATCTGCATCCACACAGACGCCGCATTTAAGACAAGGATTTCCCTCAAGCTCGTCCGGACAGTTTACAGCTTTTGCAAAAATTCTTGCACAGGTGGTTTTACCGGTTCCTCTTGAGCCGGTAAACAAATACGCATGAGCTGTCTTGTTGTTTTTTATCTGATTTTTCAGGGTCTGGGTAATGTGCGGCTGCGAAATAACGTCATCAAACGAAAGCGGACGCCATTTCCTGTATAAAGCTGTGTACATTCGACCCTCCCCTTAAAAAAGAAAAAATCCCGGAACATAGGTGTGCAGGCTTGCTGCGGCACACGAAACGATCCGCTTAATGCTGCTCGGTTCCCCGCCTGACATGGTTCACGGTGTCCCATTGCACAGGGCCCGCACACCTATATTCCGGAATATCACTCAGGACAATTAATCCTCTTGTCATAGATACACACATATTATAACACAGCTTTTATTTTTTTTCAAGTCGAATTTCAGATTTTTTCACTCAAATTTCATATTTTTGATTTAATTTCACGAAAATCGTTAAATAAGCAAAAATTCAACAATAAAAATTGTGCATTTTTTTATTAATTCTCCGTAGCCAAGAAATAAATAATATGCTATAATATTATATGTATAAGAATAATTATATTTGATTTTTAAAGGAGCATTGTATTATGAAAGCTATAAAAATCATCTCTGTTGTTCTGACAGCTGTTCTGGCAGCTGCTGCTGTTGTTGCCGCTGTTACTGTTTACAGCAGAAGCTATAAAAAAAGCTATATTACAGTCTGTGAATAATCAGACTTAAAAAGGGAGACTTTATAAATGGATATCAGAATTGAACTCGCAAAAGAATTAAAGGACAAGCCCGCTGACGAAAGCAAGCTTGGTTTTGGTCATATTTTTACTGACCACATGTTTGTCATGAATTATGATACAGGACAGGGCTGGCATGATGCTCGAATCATACCGTATCAGAATATTTCCCTTTCACCTGCTGCAATGTGTCTGCACTATGGTCAGGAAGTATTTGAAGGTCTTAAAGCTTACCGCACAGCTGACGGCAGAATTCAGCTTTTCCGCCCTGAGGAAAATTTCAAAAGACTCAATCAGTCAAACAAGAGAATGATTATTCCTGAAATCAACGAGGATGACTGCCTTGAGGCTCTTATGAAGCTTCTCGAACTTGAAAAGGACTGGGTTCCGCATTCAGACGGTGCCGCACTTTACATCCGTCCGTTTATTTTTGCAACTGACCCGTATGTAGGTGTTCGTCCGGCAGACCATTACATGTTTATGATTATCCTTTCACCGTCAGGTGCTTACTACTCAACAGGTCTCAACCCTGTAAAAATCTATGTTGAAAACAATTATGTCAGAGCAGTAAGAGGCGGTACAGGATTTGTAAAAACTGCCGCAAACTATGCTATTTCACTTGCCGGTCAGGACGAAGCACACAAGCAGAACTATGAACAGGTTCTCTGGCTTGACGGTGTTGAAAGAAAATATATCGAAGAAGTCGGCTCAATGAATATATTCTTTGTGATTGACGGAGAGGTTATTACACCGGAGCTGACAGGTTCTGTTTTACCGGGTATTACAAGAAAATCTGCAATTGAAGTATGCCGCAGCAAGGGCTACAAGGTAACTGAAAGAAGGATTACTATTCAGGAGGTTGCCGAAGCTTACGACAACGGAAAGCTCAACGAAGTTTTCGGAACAGGTACAGCAGCTGTTATTTCCCCTGTAGGTCACCTCAAATGGGGCGATAAGATTATGGAAATCAACGGCAATAAAATCGGTACTGTTTCACAGATGCTCTACGATACAATGACAGGTATCCAGTGGGGTAAAATCAAGGATGAATTCGGTTGGGTTAAAGAAGTAAAATAAACATTATAAAACAAACCCTCGTCTTTTAAGACGAGGGTTTGTTTTGTCCAAAAACACATGGAGAAAATTTTTTTTACCAGCATTTCATCAAGTCTTTGATTTGAATTGAAATACAAATACCATTTGGTACTGGGCTCATATTGCGATTTAGTTAACGTATAAATTTATATTTAGCGCTGTATTCTTGTTCTTAACTTTCTTTGCTTGTGCAAAGAAAGTTACAAAGAAAGCACATAAACTTTTTTCTTTTCTTCGAAACAGAAAAAAGTTAGCAAAAAAGAAAAA